>PCYM01000007.1 GCA_002774875.1 Candidatus Uhrbacteria bacterium CG10_big_fil_rev_8_21_14_0_10_50_16 | reverse complement strand
ATAATCCGCAAGGAGTCGTCGACGTACCAGTGTATTGCCTGCGTCTGCTAAAGAGTGGGTCGACGCCCAACACGGATTATTTAGAAGCAACGTACCTCGCTCCTGCATTGCTGGATTCCTTCACCGACGAAGTCTGAATCAGATCAGATCAGATCAGATCGTGAGCAAAATCGCGAGTTCCCTCAGCATGTCCCCACGAGTACGCCGTACAGACACGATGCTTTTTGCCTCCTTTTTGGCGAAACAAAAAGGAGGGAGAAAGAATAAATAGATTGCTTCGTGAAACTCGCAATGACGACCGAGGATATCGATTACACCATGAACTTGCAATGACAACTCAGGCCCATAAATCTCCTATGCACCCAAAATTGAGCATCATTATTGTCAGTTGGAACGTTAAACAGGCGCTGCAGAGTAATCTGGAGCGACTGTTGACGTTGCGCGATGAGATCTCTTTTGAGGTATTGGTGATCGATAATGCATCCTCCGACGGTACAACACGAATGGTGCGCGAACAATTTCCTTGGGTGCAATTGGTGATCAATGATTGGAATGCGGGATTCGGGTTTGCGTGCAATCAGGGACTTCGTTATGCAAAAGGAGAGGTTCTACTCTTGTTGAATCCTGACATGCTGGTGGGGACGGGAACACTCGCGCGAACGTATCAAGAACTCATGGAGCAGAAACGGGTGGGTGTGCTCGGTGTCAAATTGCGGCAAGGAGACACGTACGTCTCGTCCGTCAGACGTGATCCTACATGGAAGGATCAACTTGCTATTGCGCTCAAACTCTCCCATTTGCACGTGCAATTGCCGTCTGTGGATCGTTACCTGCGTACAGATATGGAGTACGGAAAAACACAGGATGTAGAGCAGGTGCGTGGCTCGTATTTTGCCTTCCGACGTGAGGTTATGGATGTGGTGGGATTGTTTGACGAGCGATTTTTTTTGTGGTTTGAGGAGGTGGATTATTGCAAGCGTGTGCGAGAGGTGGGATATACGGTGCGTTTTTTGGCGGATGTATCGTGTACGGATTTGGTGGGACAGAGTTTTAAACAGGTGTCGACCGCAAAAAAACAAGCCATTCTTTTACGATCCATGGCACAGTATTTTGGAAAACATGGGAGTTGGTGGCAGGCAGCAATCTTTTGGATCGTGCGTCCCTTTGCCTATTTGGCGGGAGCTGTCTATGATTTAGTCAAGAACGCAGCATGACACTCGCTCTACAACTGGTCACCTATAACAGCTCGGTATACTTGCCGTTTTTATTCGATTCGCTTGCACAACAGACGGATCAAGACTGGACGCTTTTTATTTTGGATAATAGCAACAGGGAAGAGCGGGGCAAGACGCGATCCCTTGTGGAGACGTATGACAAACGGTTATCGATCCGCTATGAAGAATCAGCAAAGAACATTGGATTTGCAGGCGGACATCAACGATTGTTTACCGAACATGATGCAGAGTTGATTCAGCTCGTGAATCCTGATGTCATCTTGGACCCAGACTCTATTGCCACATTACGACGTGCGTTTGAATCCTGGGAGGAGCTTGGATCGGCCACGGGGGCGATTTTTCGGTGGGAATGGAAGGGAGGTCAACCAAATAAGACCCAAGACGTTGATTCTCTCGGGCTCCATGTTGCGCCAAGTGGAAAGGTCACGGACCTTACGGGCGGGCAGGATGGATCCGTACCAGATGAAATGCGGCAGGTGTTTGGTGTGTCTGGATGTTTACCAATGGTGCGTCGCGCGGCGGTGGAGCAGGCGAGTTGCGATGGCCACCTCTTTGATCCACTCTATGTGATCTATAAGGAGGATGTGGATTTGGCCTATCGACTTTACGCAGGTGGATGGATTGCTGCACTCGTTCCACAAGCGAAGGCGTATCATTATCGTGCGTTTAAGCCTTCATGGTTGCATCGTGACGCCTCGCGATTTTTGCAGTTTTATTCGTATCGCAATCATCTGTGGAATACGATCGTTTATACCTCGTGGCGGGAAGGGCTGCTGCGTAGTTGGGCGCTTGTCCCGTTTGAGCTGGCGAAGTTCTTCTTTTTGCTCGCCTTTCATCCATCCATCGTGCGTGATACGATCCGGGACACCAGACAGCACTGGGCACATTTGATCAACAAACGCATGTTTTATGCCCACACAAACCGTTGATATTGCCATCGTCATGGTGACGTATAATGGGATTCATCCAGAGTGTCTCTCTACGTTACGCATAGCTATGCAGCACACACGCCACTCAACGGCGTTGATTGTGGTTGATAACGCGTCTTCTGATTTTGATGCCTATGCGTATGTAAAAAACCAGATTCCGGAGGCACACGTGGTGTTACGGAACCACAACAGTGGATTTGGACGCGCGTCTAATCGTGGGGCCTCTGAGGTGCATGCACGATCTTATTTCTTTTTAAATCCTGATACCAAACTCATGGATGTACGGGTGCTGGATACATTATCTGATGTATTACAGGCGCATCCTCAAGTGGGTATCGCGGCACCGCGCGTGCGTTATATGGATGGATCCCATCAGCAAACCGCACGACGGTTTCCAGAATGGTACATGCCATTTGTGCAACGCACGCGGTTTGCCAACACACAACAGGGACAGCGTTACCGTGATCAATTTTTGTTGCAAGGAGTCGACCCGGATAAACGTCGGCTCGTGGATTGGGTTCAGGGATCAGCTTTTTTGATTGATGGAGCCCTGTTTCGAGAGATCGGTGGGTTTGATGATCGCTACTTTATGTATTTTGAGGATGTGGATTTATGTCGCGCATGTTGGGACAAGGGTCGTGCGGTGTATTATGTTCCGGAGGCTGAGGTACATCATGTCTATGGTCAGGGGTCTGCGAAAGAAAAAACGGTGGCAAAAAATTTGTTTCAAAATAAATTAGCTCGCGTGCACGTAGATAGTTGGGTCAAGTACTTGCTCAAATGGGGAACGCGTCGCCTATGATGCCAAAAATTGCTATTCAATACGTGGCCTATTGGTCTCCAGAGGCAGCAAACGATATTGACGCCTGTATGGAATCACTGAGACAACTTGATTACGATCGTGATCAAGTCTGTTTGATTGTGGTAGATAATCCTTCGGTTCATGGAATGGCACGCACGCAAATGGAGGTGCGGTGGTTTGCGGACGATCGATTACCAGAGTTGTTTTTTATTGATTCACCGGTGAATGATGGGTTTTCTGGTGGACATAACCGAGCGTACCAGCGCGCACAAACATGGGGAGCGGAGTACATTTACTTACTCAACCAAGACGCACGTATGCACCCGGATGCTCTTACAACGGCAGTGGCGTACGCACAAAAACATCCACAGCAGCCGATTGTGCAATCGTTAATTGTCTCCGAGCAGAACCATACGCATGTGGACTCCTATGGAAACGTGCTGCACTATTTAGGGTTTGGGTATCAAGATCCCGATCTTACGAGTGGGCGACCGCATTTTTATGGGTCTGGTGCAGGGTTGTTGATTCGCACAAACGTGATTGAGGAGATTGGTGGGCTGTTTGAGACGTGGTACTTTATGTATCATGAGGACGTAGATTTGTCGTGGCGTGCACGGTTGGCGGGTTATACGATTGGGGTGGCACATGATTCGATCGTCTATCATCGCTATGAATTTTCTCGAAGCATTACGAAATTTTATTGGATGGAGCGCAATCGTTGGATTACACAGCTGACGCATTTGCAGTGGTCGACGTTTTTTTGGATGTTGCCCATGGCGATCACAATGGAACTGGGAACACTCTTGTTTGCAATTAAGGGTGGGTGGTTTACAACCAAGTTGCAGGTGTACGGATATTTTTTGCAGGCAAAAAACTGGCAACAACTCTTAGAGAGACGTGCACAAATTCAATCGCGTCGCTCCGTTGGGGACGTAGAGATTGTGCGTGTCATGGCGCCGACCATCGAGGCACAACAAACGGCAAGTTGGCTTTTGGATACAATAGTCAATCCCGTTCTGGCCGCTTACTATCGGTTTTTGCTTTTTGTGATCCGACGGTAATTGAATGCACAAGAGACAAAAAAAGAAACCACCATGTGGGCGGTGTTGTTGTCTAAGGATTTCGTCCTGTCCATTGCAGTTCATTTCTGCTCCCTGCTCGTACCCTTTTGAAACAGGATGTGATCAAGGTTTAAGAAACGTAACGGTCAAACAAAAGACGAACATTACTTTTTAAACAGCAATCGTTGATACAAGCCTGTGTCGATACCGTCGTTACCCACAAAATAGAGAATGTTTCCTTGGGGATGGGCAAAGAACGTGTAAATATGCTTCATGGTGACAAGCGTTGTGACGCGTCTGTTGTCCCGGTCGTCTAGTTCGATCGCGCGCAATTCTGTGTCCGTGGCGTAAAACAAGTAACCACCATCTGGATGCCAAATTACATTATGAATACGTTCGCTGATACGTGTAATGAGCGTGGTCTGATGCCGCGCGGGTTCGTAAATTGAGATAGAAAATTCTGTTGCAAATGCAAGGGCATCTTGCCTCACCCAGTCTACAAAGAGCGCATCTTCTTGCAAGAGCAGCGGTTGCTGTGTGTCTGCCGTCGTGAGTAACGAGATACGATGATGTGCTGTGTCTTGCACGAGAATATAGGGGCCACGTTCGTCTAGAACTGTATAGGTACCAAATGGAAGACGCGCGAGAACGGTCCCGTTCACAAGAAGATCAACGGAGTCAGTGTTTTTTTGAAACGTTACGCGCGTATGACTGACTTGAGACACCAGTTGACCAGTGGAAGTGACGTAATGATTGCCTGCTGTTTGTTTAATCTCCAATGTCTCTGAGTCGATCCAAGAAAGCGCAAGATGTTCATCTCGCTCCACGCGGTAAACCAGCCGTGACGCAGGTTTGGCGAGTGTGGAGATCCAAACCTCTGTCCAACCAGCTTGATGATCCGCCCATGCGACGTGCGCGCCGGTTGCAGACCAAGCAATGGTTTGCATATCCTCTTGGATAACAAGTTGTGGATTTGTATCTAAAAATAAGATGACGTTGTCAATAAACGTGGTTTCTCCTTCTTTAATGCTGAGTCGTTTTTCCCAAGAGAGATGACCAGGTAATGCAAGTTCAATTAAATACTCTGCGGGCTTAAGCGTTTTAATAATGGTGGGTGTCTTGTCCTTATAGGGTTTTCCTCCTAGGTTGACGGTTGCATTTTTTGGAGTCGTAGCGACAAAGAGTGTTCCTGTACGGATGACACCCTGCTGTGGGCTCCATCTATAGCCTGCCGTATAGAGAACGACGAGTGGTGCACTGACAAAAAAGAGTGCAATAAAGAGCGCAAAAATCACCTGTTGGATGCGACGGTTATTCATGTGTGTCCATTCTATCAAATTCTGAGGATTGTGTGGTGGAAATAAGAATTACTTCAGGTGAATCTTTAAAGACGTGGTATACTGCGCTCACATATGTTTCAAGAAAAACGTCAAAAAACCCTTCGATGGCCTTTATGGCTCATGACAACGGTCGCGGTTGGGATCGCGCTTACGAGTTTATTGGGAGGAATTTTTATTGGTCGCGAGGCTTTGCCTCCAAGATCGGTTACGTTAGAGGATGGACGCGTAATCGGCGCCGGAGAAATTGCACGCATTGCAGAAGATGTGGATTTTCAGTTGTTCTGGGACGTGTGGCAACAAGTACAGGAGGATTACGTATACGGTCCGGTTGCGGAAAAAGATTTGTTTTATGGTGCCTTGCACGGACTCGTTGCTGGGTTAGGGGATCCTTACACAACGTTCTTTGACCCAAAAGCCGCAAACAGCTTCCAGACAAGTTTATCTGGTCAGTTTGAGGGGATCGGCGCCGAGATTGGCTTGCGCGAGGGTCAACTTGTGATCGTTTCTCCGTTACGTGATTCACCGGCACAACTTGCAGGTATCGCGGCAGGAGACGCAATTTATTTGATCGATGAAACAGAAACCGCAGGGTTAAGTATAGAGGACGCGGTTGCGTTGATTCGCGGTCCAAAAGGAACAACGGTAACACTTACGGTGGTACATGAAGGAGCAAATGCATCTGTAGAGGTTCCTATCCACCGTGCGATTATTGAATTAAGTTCTGTAGAATGGTCCGTCCGAGAAGACGGGATTGCGGTTATAGACATTTTTGCTTTCAACGAAGACACCGCACGTCGATTTAACGATGCTGTGGTAGATGTTTTGTCTAAGGGCGCAACAGGACTTGTGATCGACATGCGGAACAACCCAGGTGGATTTTTGGATCAGGCAGTCGTGATTGCTGGTGAGTGGGTCGGGAATAACACCGTGGTGATCGAACGCGGAGAAGATGGTGTTATGAAGGATATCGAGGCACAGGGCGTCGCTCGATTAAAAGACATTCCAACTGTGGTGATTGTAAACGAGGGGAGTGCGTCGGCAACGGAGATTGTAGCAGGAGCGTTACAAGACTATGCGTCGGCGATCATTATTGGGGCACAGACGTTTGGAAAAGGTTCCGTGCAAGAATATCGTGAGTTGTCCGATGGATCGGCGCTCAAGATCACAATTGCAGAATGGCTCACGCCGCAAGGACGTTCAATCAACAAGCAAGGAATCACTCCAGATGAGGAGGTTACGTTCACGGAAGAAGATTTAGCAGAAGGTATCGATACACAGTTTGAGCGTGCACTTTCCATTTTGAACGAAGAACATGGAGAGTAGGTTGGTTCATAGAGATTATTGTTGAACCCTATGGCTATTCGCCAAGAAGTTTCATCAGGAGGAATTATCTATAAAGTAACCAAGCGAGGCGTAGATGTGGCCTTTGTGCGTGATTCTGTTGGAAAAATGACCTTCCCAAAAGGGCATGTAGAAAAAGGGGAAAGTATTGAGCAGACCGCGCGGCGCGAAGTGTATGAAGAGACCGGACTGAAGGGACTTCGTCTTGTTCGCAAGCTTGGAAATATTCAAATTACGTTTGAAGATAGATACGTACGCAAAGGAGATACCATTAAAAAAGATATCCATTACTTTTTGTTTGAGGCACCCGAGAACGCGAGGTTTAAGCGTGTACAAGTCGCGACCAAACAAGGAGAGAAGATTCGTGGGCGCAAGTGGGCGCCGTTGCGAGATGTTAAGCAGTGGTCGGAATACGAGGACATGGAGTTTATTGTAGAAAAAGCGGTGGGACTCATTGCTCGGCAAGTGCGCCGACGCAATAAACGCGATCCGTTTAAAGTAAAAGTCGAGCCGGGCCAGCCAGCGCCAGGGCAAATAAAACCGCCCACACAGCGTGCGCGGAGTCGTAATCGGCGAGACCGGCGCATACGTCATTCATGAAGCATCTTCATCAGATGTCGGATGGCTTTTTTCTGCTCTTTCGTGGTGCAAGAGTCATGGTTGAAATTCCGGGTGCGTGGTGGCTTTTAACGATCCCCATTTTGTTCAACGTGGGAATTTTTGTTGCAATGATTCTGATCGGGTGGCAGTGGATTGCACCAATCGTAGCGGGATTTCTTGGAGCGTCATTTGAATCCTTTTGGCTTGTGTTGTTGATGTGGATCGTATACCTCTTGTTCTTTTTTCTTGTCCTTTTGGGGTATGCCTTTTTCTTTTCTCTTATCGCTGAGGTGGTTGGCTCGCCGTTTTATGAGGAACTTGGTGCTCGTCTGGAAAAGCAACACAATCAGGTGATCATTGAACGGCCCTGGTATAAGGAAATATTGTTTACAATCACGCAGGAATCTCGGAAGGCAGTTTTGCTTGGAGTTGTTGTGATGATTGGATTCCTATTGCAGTTTTTGCCAGTAGTGGGGCAGGTGCTCAGTGGTGTTTTGGGATTTGGTGTGCTTTTGGTTACTTCTGGCGGGGATGCTGTGAGTCCGGCGCTTGCACGACGTGGATTGATGTTGGGTGATAGGCGTAGGTGGGTTGTAAAACATTTGGGTCCAGTTTTGGGACTGGGAACCGCTAAAGCGCTCGGCCTTTTGATCCCGTTTTTCAATATCTTTGTACTGCCTATGTCTGCGGCGGCAGGAACGCTCTTGGTGCAGAAATACAATTCTTCCTCAGACGCATAACAGTATTTTCGCTATGTGGGTTGGATGTGTTAAGATAAAGTCATTGTAAACAACACACCTATGAAAGTAATATTACTAAAAGATGTAAAGGGGAAAGGGTACAAGGGCGACGTTGTGGACGTGAGCGATGGGTATGCGCAAAACTTCCTCTATCCACAGGCGTTGGGCGTCCCGGCAACCAAAGAGGCGTTGCTGAAAATCCAGGCGCAGGAGAAGCGCGTAGAGCGTGAGTCAGTGAAGGCGGACGATCAAGCACGCAAAGCTGTGGCAGAACTCGATGGAACCACGCTCACCCTTGCCGTAAAAGCCAATGATGACGGCACGCTGTATGCGGCTGTATCGGAAAAAGACGTTGTAAAAGCGGCACAGGAGCAGGGAGTAAAACTCAAGCCAAAGCGAGTGGTCTTTACGGCGCCTATCAAGGAAACCGGCTCGTTTACTGTTGTCGCCGAGTTTTTGGGTGGATACGAGGCAGAACTCTCTATTATCGTGGAGGCAAAATAAGAGGCCCTCATTCATCCATACTTCTTATCGCAGGAGAAAGGCCGGTAAAAGGGCTTTTTTCCTTTAAAACGGCCTGGTTTTGAACGAGATATTGACGATTTTTCTTGTTTCGGCTATACTCTCGTCACCGTACGGAATCGGCATTGCGCCGTCCTCCGTCCTTAATACGTAATATTGGTCCACTATGGCACACAAAAAGGCCGGTGGTTCTTCCCGACTTGGACGTGATTCAGAGGCAAAGCGTCTCGGAACAAAGCGTTCTGACGGACAAGCTGTCAATGCCGGAGAAATCTTGGTCCGCCAACGTGGAACAAAGATTCACCCAGGTAAGAATGTTCGCCGCGGCGCTGACGATACGTTGTACGCAGCCGTTGCGGGAGCCGTGAAGTTCACCACACGCATGAAACCAAACTTTATTGGGATCTTGCGTTCACGAACCTTTGTTAACATTGTTCCTGCAGAGTAAAAAATGACCGTCGTAAGGCGGTTGTTTTTTTGTTTAAAACACGCTATTCTCTGTGCATGTTGCAGACGCTTGAGAATAAAATTGAGGAGGTGTTAGAAACGATCCGTCCTCGTCTTGCGCTTCATGCGGGCAACGTGGAATTTCTTGGATTTAATACAGAAACAGGGGAGGTACAGGTGTCGCTTACCGGCACATGTCGTGGCTGTCCTTTGTCCGAGATGACGCTCAAAATGGGCATTGAAGTTTTGTTAAAAGAGCAGGTACCGGAGGTGCGCTGCGTGACCAATATCTATGAACATCCGTAGTCTTTTGCAGGTTCTTGCTCCGCGTAAGGAAAGACGCTTGGTATTTTTGCTCTCACTTCTCGTTCTACTTGTTACATGGGTTATCCCGCTATGGTTCCTACGAGACGTCGTGCCCTCGGGAGAGTTGCTTCCCTTGCATTATAATGTGCACTTGGGCGTTGACTATGCAGGACCTTGGTATGCGTCCTTGTTTTTCCCTGCATTTGCGACGATCGTTTTGATTGTCAATACCGGTCTTGCTATCTGGATGCGTAAATATTCACCGCTTCTGGCAAATACCTTGTCTGTTGCGGCACTGTTTATTGGTTTGTTTACGGCGCTTGCGCTCTTTTTTGTCCTTGTTCTTAATGCCTAGTATGGAGTCATTTCAAGTAATTCGTTTGATTCTTCTTGCAGCTCTCACATTTGTGGTGGCCATCGCCTGGACGCCGTTGTTAACCAACGTGTTGTATCGCCTCAAAATTGGGAAAACAATTCGCACGGCTTCCATAACGCCGATCTTTGCAAAACTTCATGCAAAGAAAGCAGGAACGCCTACTATGGGAGGTGTGCTTATTTGGGGAACGGTCCTTGCCGTCTCGTCTGTATTATTGATTGTACGACTCGTAGCGCCCGATTCGCTGGTGGGACATTTGAGTTTTTTGACGCGTTCGCAAACATTGTTGCCATTGGGAGCTTTTGTAGCTTCTGCTCTTGTTGGATTGGTGGATGATTGGATGAACGTCAAAAAGATTGGTCCTCATGGCGGTGGTTTAAGTATGAAGTATCGTCTTGGGATCTATACGATTATTGCCGCTATTGGGTCTTGGTGGTTTTATACAAAATTAGATTGGGATTTGTTTCACGTTCCGTTTGTAGGAGATTTTGCTGTCGGTTGGTGGTATATCCCCATTTTTATTTTTGTGATCGTTGCGACGTCATTCTCTGTGAATGAGACTGATGGACTGGACGGACTTGCCGGGGGAACGCTTATGACATCGTTTGGCGCCTATGGGGCTATTGCACTTGCGCAGGGTCGATTTGAGTTGGCGGCATTTTGTATCGCGATCGTTGGAGCTCTTCTAGCTTTTCTGTGGTTTAACATTTATCCTGCACGATTTTTTATGGGAGACACAGGGTCTATGGCACTTGGCGTAACGTTGGGCGTGGTTGCGATGCTTACAAATATGGCGTTGCTCTTGCCGTTGATTGGTATCGTTTTGGTACTGGAGTCGTTATCGGTTATTGTGCAACTGACCTCTAAGAAACTACGCAAAGGCAAAAAGATTTTCTTATCAACACCCATACATCATCATTTTGAGGCTATTGGTTGGCCAGAACCCAAGATTGTCATGCGCGCTTGGGTTATCTCCATCGTAGCGTCGACACTAGGAGTAGCCGTTGCGCTCTTGGACATGGGGTTATTTTAAAGCATGCTAAAGCCTAAGCACGCGATAGACTACCGTTTATTGGCACTCGTGGGCGGGTTGCTCTTGTTTGGTCTGGCGATGCTTATGAGTGCATCGGGTCCGCTGGGGTTTGAACGATTTGGCGATACCTATTGGTTTATAAAACATCAAGTTATTTTTGGTGTGCTACCAGGTCTTGTGGGGATGTTTGTGATGTCACGGATCCCGTTTACGTTTTGGCGTAACATGGCAGGTGCGCTACTGATCATCTCAATCGTCTTATTGATTCTTGTGTTTATTCCAGGGATTGGCGCAGATTTTGGAACGGCACATAGCTGGATTGCCATCGGGGGATTAAGTTTTCAACCAGCAGAGATTGTTAAGCTCACGTTTTTACTCTATTTGGCTGCGTGGTTTGAACGGAGAACGGACACAGGTATTAAGGATGCAAACACGGGGTTGATTCCGTTTGTGACAGTCCTGGGAATCATTATGCTGCTCATGATTCTACAGCCGGACATTGGAACGATGGCAGTGATTGTGATGATTGCCTTAACGGTCTACTTTGTAGCAGGCGCCCCGTGGCCGCACTTGTTTTTATTGGGAGGTGGAGGTGCGACACTATTCTTTTTGTTGATTCGGTTAGCTCCCTACCGAGCGGCGCGCTTTACGACGTTTTTGCACCCAGAGCTCGATCCTCAGGGGGTGGGGTATCACATTAACCAGGCGTTGTTGGCAATTGGGTCTGGTGGGTTCCTTGGACTTGGCTACGGACATTCACGTCAGAAGTTTCAATACCTCCCTGAGGTGGCGGGAGATTCGATTTTTGCCGTGATTGCAGAAGAGCTTGGTTTTGTTTTGACTGCGGCTGTAATTGTTACGTTTGCCTTCTTTGCGAGACAGATGCTCCGCATTGCGACACACGCGCCGGATAAGTTCTCACAGTTTGTGGTGGTGGGTGTTATGACGTGGATTCTCTTTCAGGCATTTGTGAACATTGGAGCTATGTTGGCATTGCTGCCGATTACGGGAATTCCGCTCTCGTTTATTAGCTACGGGGGAACCTCGATGGTGATGATGTTGTCCGCTATGGGAATTGTGCTTAATATCTCGTCTTATCGCACGTAGACGGTTGCTTCCTGTTTATTCAATTCGTTTCTGGTATACTCCCACTATATGAAGATTTTGCTATCCGGTGGTGGGACACTCGGTCCTGTGACGCCCTTGCTCGGTCTTGTTGAATATTGGCGAGCGCACAATAAGCTCGTGGATCTTGTTTGGGTTGGCACGGTTCATGGGCCAGAGGCTAACATGGTTACATCACAGGATGTACGGTTCATCTCCATTGCGAGCGTTAAAATCCCTCGCTATGTTTCTTTTTATTGGCTTACGATTCCGTTTAGGCTTGTGTACGCGGGTGTGGAGGCGTGGAATGTGTTAAAAGCAGAGCAACCAGATGTGATTGTAACGGCAGGAGGGTATGTGAGCGTGCCGTTAGTGATTCTTGGACGGTTTATGGGAATTCGTAGCTGGGTACATCAGCAAGATGTATTGCCGGGTCTAGCGAATAAAATCATGGCACGGTTCGCGGCGAAAATTTCTACGACATTCGATGCGAGCAAGGATGTGTTTCCAAGCAAAAAAACGGAAGTTACAGGGAATGCGGTGCGAGAAAGTATGTTACAGGGGTCGCGAGAACGTGCGTTACTTAAGTTTGGGTTGAGTCCTGAGCGAAAGACGCTGCTTGTATTGGGTGGCGGAGGTGGAGCAATGTGGCTTAATGAGTCTGTGAGCGCAATTGCAGCGGATCTCACAAAGAAATGGCAAGTGCTCCATGTTACGGGTCGAGACAAACATCATATGGTGAACGTGTCCGACAAGTATTATGTGACGGAGCCACTTATTAACGATGGCATGGACGATGCATATGCGATTGCGGACGTTGTGCTTTGCCGTGCGGGGTTGGGGACGCTTACCGAACTTGCGGCAGTTGGGAAGCCGGCAATTGTGGTTCCAATTCCAGACTCACACCAAGAGATGAATGCGTTTCATTTGTACGAGCATCAGGCGGGGCTGATTTTAGATCAAACCGAGACAACTCCGCAGATTCTTCTTTCGTCGATTCGGACCGTTATGGATAACGAGGATGTGCAGATGCGTTTTGCGGCTAATCTTAAGCTGACGTTTCCAAAAGATGGAACCAAGAAAATTGCAGAAGGTGTGTTGAAGCTGGCAGGGGAGTCGGATGCCAAATGGTCTCGAGAACGGAAGGATCCGTCGCCGTTGGAGCGGTTTTTGGAGGAAGGCGAGGAAGGGTATACGACTGGCATGACCGAGCACTCCCAAGAGCGTGTTGAGGAAGATGTACAGCAGGAAGAACAGGGGAGCGAGCCGTTGCCACTGTCCATACAGGAGCAGGTTGCGCGTGCATTGGGAAATACCGTCGTGCATGTGGAAGAGGCTTCTGAGGAGGATTATCCGTTTGAAACAAAGGAATTGTAGGGAGTATTGCAAGAGTAGGGGTATCCCTTTACAGGGCGAGAGTTTTCTGATATCCTTGCCCCGCATGCGCCGGTAGCTCAGTTGGTAGAGCAGGGGCCTTTTAAGCCCAAGGTCGTGGGTTCGAATCCCGCCCGGCGCACCAAAGAAAGATGAGGATGATTCTCCATCTTTCTTTTTTTAAGAGAAGGGATTCGAACCAGAGGGGGCGATGGGGGAACTGGGTGTTCCCCCAAGGAGGAAACATTAAAACCGCATGGTTTTAAAGAGGCCATAGGCCGACGTGAGATTCCCGCCCGGCGCACCAAAGAAAGATGAGGATACGTCCTCGTTTTTTTATTTTTCCACACCCGCCCCCTTGACAAGCTAGAAAAATAGAGATGGTACAATGTTTGTATGAAACAAGACGATCAACAACCACTCAGTACGCAGGCGTACGACGTGCTTCGCTGCGGAGGAACGGAACCACCCTTTTCTGGCAAGTATTACGATCATCACGACAACGGAACCTACACATGCGCAGGTTGTGGGGCGACGTTATTTTCTTCTCAAAATAAGTATGATTCAGGAAGTGGATGGCCAAGTTTTGACAGGCCCATGGAAACGGACGCGGTTGTGATACGGGATGACTCTTCACAGGGGATATATCGATTGGAGGTACTGTGTAAGAATTGCGGTGGACATTTGGGTCATGTGTTCCCGGACGGTCCCGTTCAGACCACGGGTCAGAGATTTTGCATCAATTCGGCGGCACTTGGATTTACGGAAGCAGACACACAAGAAACGTAAGAGAGCGTTCGTGTTATACTTGTTGCATGCGTATCGCTTTTTTGGGTCAAAAAAGTCTTATTCTTGGCCGCACGGCCGGAGGAATCGAAACACACGTTGTGAACCTTGCAACGCGGTTGGTTTTGCGTGGACACGAGGTAACGGCCTATGCGCGTAAACGGTATAGTACAGAACATCCTACCTATTATGAGGGTGTGCGCGTGCACTATTTGCCAACGGTATATTCAAAAAATCTTGAGGCAATTATCCATACGTTCTTGGCAACCGTGGATGTCTGTTTGCGTCCTGTGGATGTCATTCATTATCACGGAGTTGGTCCTGCCTTGTTGAGTTGGATTCCGCGCTTGCTGCGACCGCACGTAACGGTGATTGCCACGTTCCATGCACAGGATCGTCTCCATCAAAAATGGGGATTGTTCGGTAGGATTGCATTACGCGCGGGTGAGTGGATGGCTTGTCGTGCACCGCATGCAACGATTACCGTGAGTCACGGATTGCAGGTGATTTGTCGTGATCGCTATCATACAGAGGCTGTCTTTATTCCAAGTGGAGCTGACAGGCAAACGATTCGCAAGCAGCATTTACTTGCAGCATTTGGTCTCAAAAAAGACGGATACCTTTTGATGGTTGGGCGGTTGTTAAAGGTAAAAGGCGTGCATCATTTAATCCAGGCGTTTCGTCGCATTAAAACAGACAAGCATCTTGTGATTGTTGGAGCACCTGCGCTCAAGGATACGTATTTAGAACAGCTAAAGGCATTAGCGGAGGGAGACACACGGATACAATTTATCGGATTTCAAACTGGAGAGACTTTGGCACAGCTGTATGCACATGCGTATTTGTATTGTCAGCCATCGGAAAGCGAAGGGTTGCCACTCACCGTTTTGGAGGCAATGGCGTTTGGAACGGCGGTATTGGTGTCCGATATTCCGGGGAATCTTGAGGCAATCCATCGCGCAGGATTTACGTTCGAGAATAAGGATGTGGATGACCTAGAGCAACAGTTACGACATCTTGTTGAAAATCCAGAGGAAATCAAGCGGGCACAACGGGACGTAAAACGGGTGATTGAAGACTATTTTGCTTGGGATCGGATTGTGGATCAGACGTTGGAGGTATATCGGTCCGTACGTCACTAACGCCACTATGAAACCGTCCTGGTATCGATTACGCACAGAAGAAGTGCACCAAAGGCTAGAAACGTCTATTTCTGGTTTGAGAATGGATGACGTACGTGCACGACAGCGTCAATATGGACCCAACCATCTTCCACAAAAACGACGTATGAGCATCGTTAGGGTGATTGGTCGCCAATTTACGAGCCCCCTCATGATGTTGCTAATTTTGGCGACGGGGGCGAGTGTTGTTATAGGAAACGAGGAAGATGCGATTGTCATTGCTATCGCCGCGTTGCTAAACGGGGTTGTGGGGTTTGTTCAAGAATGGAAGGCGGAACGGTCTGCCGAAGCGCTCTCTTCTTACGAGATTCCGCATGCACGTGTTCGTCGAGGAGGCGCGGTGTCCGATATTCTTGCGACGGAGTTGGTACCCGGAGATATTGTGTTACTTCAGGCGGGATCACGTATTCCGGCGGATGTTCGTCTAATCGAAGCGGTGGATACACAAATCGACGAGTCGCTACTCACGGGCGAATCGTTTCCGGTATCGAAGCACACGAACATATTGACTGTAAGTGCTGTTGTCGGTGATCGTGCAAATATGGCTTTTTTGGGAACGTTGATGGTTCGTGGAAGGGCAGAGGGGGTAGTGGTTGCTATTGGAAGCGAGACGCATCTAGGCGCGATCGCACAACTCGTATCTGAGACACAAGATGAGTCAACTCCTTTACAGGTTCAGCTCAAACGATTTAGTTGGATACTTGGCGTTATTGTTGTCTGCGTGGCAATGGTGTTGTTTGTGGCTGGATGGTTGCATGGAGTCCCGACGATAGAGATTCTGAGTATCGCTATTGCATTGGCTGTGGCGTCCATTCCGGAGGGGCTTCTTATCTCATTAACCGTTGTATTGGCGGTTGGAATGCAGCACATGTTAAAACGCTTTGTTTTGGTTCGTCGTCTAGTTGCGGCGGAAACGCTTGGGAGCGTGTCGGTGGTTTGTACGGACAAAACTGGAACGCTTACAGAAGGAAAAATGGCGGTTGTCCAAATTCGCACGCGGGACGGGCTCACGACGGCGTTTAAGGAGACAACGGAGGCTGTGCGATCAGCATTACTCATTGGCGCGTTGAATAACGATGCGGACGTAACAGAGGAAGCGGAGGTACGCTTGGGTCACCCTACAGAACGTGCGTTGGTAGATGTGGCGCTTGCAGCTGGGATCGCGGTCAAGGAAGCACGAGAGACGTATCGGCGTATCGCAGAGATTCCGTTTACGGAAGAACGTAAATATATGGTCACCCAACACAGGACGGACGCAGGTACGTTTGTATTTGTAAAAGGAGCACCGGAGCGTGTATTTGCCATGTGTCGCATGACGGAAGCGGATCGTCTCTATTGGACACGTCAGGCAGATGAGATGACCAAACAAGGTTTACGTGTGCTTGCGGTTGCAGAAAAGCCACAAGAAGAAACACCGACAGATGTTTTATCGAATTTTGCGTGCAAAGGGTTGATTGGCATCTCTGATCCGCTGCGTGTCAGTACGCGGGAGAGCATTCAGACGCTCAATGACGCAGGTGTGCGAATTGTTTTGATCACGGGAGACCATCCAGAAACGGCGTTAGCGATCGCGGAGGATTCGGGAATTCTTCATCGTGAGGGTGGCGTTATTCTCGGGAAGGAACTTGATTCCATGAGTGATGCTGTCTTGAAAGAGCGTGTGGCAACGTGTAACGTTTTCGCGCGTGTGGAACCACAGCATAAATTACGAATTGTTCAGGCATGGCGTGCACGTGGCGAGGTAGTTGCGATGGTTGGAGATGGTGTCAATGATGCAGCGGCAATGAAGGCTTCGGATATCGGTGTGTCTGTTGGATCGGGAACAGACGTTGCACGAGAAACCTCAGATATGGTCCTTTTAAACAATGATTTGTCCTCTATTACGGCTGCCGTGTATGAAGGACGTGTTATTTTTGATAATATCCGTAAGATCATTGTGTATCTGGTTGCGGATAGTTTTAGTGAGGTGATTTTAATTAGTGGAACAATTTTACTCGGTTTGCCGTTGCCGATTTTGGCCGTTCAAATTTTGTGGATCAACTTAGTGACAGATGGTCTTCCGGGTCTTGCGCTCACCATGGAACCGGCCGAATCAGACGTTATGCAACGTCCTCCACGCAAACGAGATACGCCGGTTGTCAATACGGAGATGAAAGTGTTAATCTTCCTTATCGGAGTCCTTACAGATGTTGGATTATTGGTCATGTACATCCTTTTGCAGGCAAAGGGCATCCAAACCGATCATTTGCGAACGATTATCTTTACGGCGCTGGCAGTGGATTCGCTTCTCTACGTGTTTGCTGTGCGTAGCCTGCGACGATCAATTTTCCGCATGAACCCCTTTACAAACCGATGGTTGGTAGGCGCAGTGTTGATTGGTCTTGTGACACAGGCGGCCGTTGTATACGTTCCTGGACTTCAGGCAATTTTCCGTACGATCGGACTCTCAGCTGCGGACTGGGGGCTGGTGGGTTTGTTGGCTATGATTAAACTTATTGCTATCGAGGTAGGTAAAGAAGGGTATCTCCTTATCAAAAAACATGCACATGCTTCATAGAATAAAAAAATGGATCCCGGTGTCTTTGTTACGGCCGTATCACTATGTCTTGGCGCAAGGAGCGGCTTTTGTGTACCGTTATCCATCAAAACACATGCATGTGATTGGGGTCACGGGGACCAATGGAAAATCGAGTACGACACAGCTTATTGGCCAATTACTCATGACCTTGGGAGAAACAGTCGGATGGACCACGACAGACTCATTTCGCATTGGAGATCGATTAATTGCGAATGATAAAAAGATGACCATGCTTGGTCGGACACAAACACAAAAGATGCTACGAGCGATGGTGCAAGCGGGGTGTACCTATGCAATTGTGGAGGTTTCTTCACAAGGAATCGATCAATTTCGCCACGTGGGCATTCAATTTGATACAGCGGTCTTTACAAATCTCACACCTGAGCATTTGGAAGCACATGGGGGATTTGAAAAATATAAACGGGCAAAACGGAAATTATTTGAAGCGGTCGCGTCGGCCCCACATAAAACACTCCATGGGAAGCGTCTCGTTAAGTCTATTGTCGTGAATTTAAATGATGTGCATGCCAAAGAAATGGCGGCGGTGGATGTAGACCGTGTGGTTGGGTTCGCACGCCAAGACAAGCAGGTGTTTGATATACGCGTGGACGATGTGATCGAAGCGTCCGCTGTTACAGAGAATAAAATGGGTACAAAAGCACGTGTACGTGGAGGCGATGTCTCCATTCCGTTACTGGGTGCGTATTATTTTGAGAATAGTTTGGCAGCGATTACTACGGTTGTTTCCCTAGGATTCCCACTCATCGATGTGCTACAGGTGGCGGAGCGGCTCCAACCTATTCCTGGTCGCTTAGAGCGATTCGTTTACGATGGAGCCGATGTGATTGTAGATTATGCTCCAGAACCTTATGCGCTCATGGCGTTATACGAGGCCGTGTCCTTACTACGCCCTAAACGTATTATTCATGTTACTGGATCGACTGGAGGCGGTCGGGATGTGGCCCGTCGTGCACAAATTGGCCTACTCGCAAGTCAAAAGGACACGATCGTTATTGTGACGAATGAGGATCCCTACGATGACGATCCAATGCACATTATTCAAGATGTTGCCCAAGGTGCACGAGACGGAGGTATGCGAGAAGGAGAGACGCTGTTTTGTCTGGTGGATCGTAAGGAGGCGATTCAACAAGCGATCGATTTATCTCAGCCGGGAGATGTTGTGTTAATTACAGGAAAAGGATCAGAACCCGTCATGGCTGTGGCGGGAGGCAAGAAGATCCCGTGGGACGACAGAGAGGCTGTTCGTATGGCAATTGCGTATGCGGGGCGTACAGCTTAGGGAGGGAGAACAAATTGTGCATGTGGAATACGCGTCGTTGCTGCCGCGGATTCCTTGGCTTCTTGTCGGTCTTTTTCTCACGATTACGCCGTTCTTCTTCTTTTTCCCTTTTTTTTCCTTTGGAGTTGCAGGTTTAATTCCGTTGCTGCTTGTAGTGTGTTTGGGTTTAGGTGTTATTATACGTACAACCATTCGATGGCGAGGGACGGTCTGTGTGCTAACAAATGTACGTATTTTTTCTCTTCAACAGCGCGGATTTATGGATCGACGTGTGAATAGTGCTGCATTGGAGACGATTCAAGATGCCGGACATCGCCGTTATGGTACGATTGGGTCCTTGTTCTCCCTGGGTTCTGTGCGCGTATTGTTTCGAGGAGTTGCTCCGACAATGCATTTTGATCGTATCCGTCGCCCAGAGGTTTTACATGCGATTATTGTAGAGCTTTCTGGTGCGACCCGAGGTGCACCTTCTTCGCGACAAACAACGTTTGAACGAGTTCATCTTGATTCCCAACCGTCATGAAACACCAACCCTTTCAAGCTGTTCGACACGTGCTCCAGTATCGATTGTTTTTTGTTATTAACGGGATTTTATTTGTCCTTATTGCGTTGAGTTTTGGTCGTGAGTTTGTTCGCAGTGCATCGATTCAACGGGAGATTTCTGCATTGCAAGACGAGAAGCAGTCGCTAGAAGAACGCAATCAGTCGTTGAAGGACTACCAGGAGTACCTTTCCACCGAATCTTTTTTAGAAAAGGAAGCGCGAGAAAAATTTGGCTTGCAGCGTCCTGGGGAAACACAGGTGTTTATTGGAGGGGAACTTCTTGGAGGTGACGAAGAGGCAAAACGTGGGATTGCGTCTGTGCAAGATGGTACGCGTTTGCAACAGTGGGCTTGGTATTTCTTTGATCCAGAACAATATGACCGCAAAGAAGCGAGTTGATCGCGTGGGCCCAGAACCAATACCTGAGCATCTTTACGCTTCTCGTCAATTGCCCGTGCGCCGTGTCCTGCTTATTGGGGGCCGTCTTTTTGTTGTCTTGCTTGTTGTCTGTACGTTAATTGGGCTGTTTGTGATGTCGCTCTACCAATTACCGATAGGGGGTTCGCTCTTGCGTTCCATTGGTACGGTTTTACCGGTTCCGGCGATTCGTGTGAATTCGACCAATATTTCGTATCGTGCGTATCAAACCGTGCTTGATGGATGGTCGGAACTCTATCAACAAAAAGGAGCAACGGATGACACAAACAAAGATGCTCTGAAGGAACGGATTACGGAGCGTATGATTCAAGAAGTGTTATTGATCGATTTAGCAGAAGAACTGCATCTACGTGTGCAACAAACGGATGTTGAGAGCGTACGTCGCACGTTTATTGATCAATATGAAGACGAAGCACGCTATGAGGCGGCATTGTACGAACAGTTTAGATGGACACCGGAACAGTTTACACAGTTTGTGACAGAGCCGCTTGCGCGCATACGTGTTCTCGACGAAGCGATTTTACATAATGAGGAGATGCAGGATCCGCCACGAACCGTTATTGCAGGAATTCATGAGGAGATTACGCGTGACCCGGAACAATTTAGTACACTTGCGGTGCAGGTGAGTGGAAGCTTGTCGGCCATTGATGGAGGAGAACTTGGATTACGACCGCTCGATGATTATCCGACGGAGGCACAACAAGTATTGCGTACAACATCAGAGGGTGGCGTGACGGAGGTGATAGAACTCGCTGATCGGTTTATTTTTTACCGCGTGCTAGAACAGGACGCGACACAGGGAGTGACTCTTGTAAACGCACAAGAACTTTCTGTAGCAAAACGTGATGTATACGACGTATTGAATGACCGTCGCGCGAAGGCGAACGTGACGTACTACATGAAGCCGTAAAACAAAACGACCTACTGGGTAGATCGTCTTATGGAGCCACTGAGCGGAGTCGAACCGCTGACCTCTGCCTTACGAAGGCATTGCTCTACCAGCTGAGCTACAGTGGCACGGGTTGTTACGGAGAGGAACGCGCTGGGGAAAAGCGACAAGAGCTCACATCTCTCTGTGCTATACTGGCGGCATGGATTGTAGCCAAAGGGCTCAAAAAAATCAAGGGTATGATCAAACTTCACAATGTTTCTAAGGCGTATGATACAGAGGTCCATGCACTCCATGGGGTCAATTTGCATATCGAACCAGGGGAGTTTGTTTCAATCGTAGGTCAAAGTGGCACCGGAAAAACAACGCTTTTGCGGCTTTTGATTGCCGAAGAGCGTCCAACACATGGGAAAATTGTGATTGGTGGATGGGATATTTCTGATATTTCTTCTGCACAAGTACCGTTTTTACGACGGCAAATTGGTGTGGTCTACCAGGATTTTAAATTGCTGCCAAAAAAGACCGCGGCAGAGAATATTGCGTTTGCGTTGGAGGTGGCTGGAGGTGCGCGGAAACGGATCAAAGAAGTTGTTCCGCAGGTGATGCGCATTGTGGGGTTGGAGGGGAAAGAGCGTCGCTATCCGCACCAGATGTCTGGCGGTGAGCAGCAACGTGTGGCGATTGCACGTGCGTTAGTGCATCGACCAAAGGTACTTGTGGCCGACGAGCCCACAGGAAACCTGGATACCATTACCGCCCATGAGATTATTGATCTGTTAAAAAAGATAAACGATTTTGGGACGACGGTGGTGTTGGTGACGCATGATAAAACGATCGTGAACCACCTTAAAGGACGCGTGATTACGCTCAAAGACGGAACGGTGGTACGTGACCATGTTGGTAACTATACATTGGCATGAGGACCCTCCACAGAACAACCAAGTTTGCTCTCCAAAATATTGGGAGAAACATCTGGCTCTCCGTGGCCACGGTGTTGGTCTTTGTATTGACGCTCTCTACGATCAATATTTTGATTACGCTTCACGTGCTTACGGATGCAGCGATTCAAAGTGTGGAGGATCAAATTGATGTCTCGGTGTATTTTAAAAAGGGGACTTCGGAGGAGATTATCTTTGGAGCGCAAGATTATGTGTCGAGCTTGTCGCAAGTCTCCAAGGTAGAGTATGTGAGTGGAGAGGAGGCACTGAAGCGTTTTTCTGAGCGTCACCGGTACGACGCACGTATTTTAGAGGCGTTGACGGTCGTGGAGACCAATCCGTTTGGCGGAGAGTTGATTGTCTCGGCACGTAATACAGATGATTTTGCGTTTATTTTGGAGGCGCTAAAAAATCCGACGTTCGGCAATGCCATTGAGAGTCAGGACTTCTCTGACCATGAGCGGGTGATTCAACGTATCGACGCGTTTACGCAGCGTGTACAGCTATTTGCGCTTGTGCTGGCCGGGATTTTTGCGCTTATTGCTGTCTTGATTGTACTCAACTCAATTCGCGTCTCCATTTATACGCACAGAGAGGAGATTGGCATTATGAAGTTGGTGGGGGCAAGCAATAGTTTTGTGCGGCTTCCGTTTATTATTGAAGGAATTATCTTTAGTTTGCTTGCGACACTTATTACGGCTGCGATCGTGTTTCCAACGGCCGCGTCTATGGAACCACAATTAGCGCAATTTTTTGAAAGCAACACTATTGGTCTCTCGACGTACTATCTCCAAAACTGGTATTGGATTTTTGGGGGACAGTTCTTGGCACTTGCCGTTTTATCGACCGTCGCATCCGCACTTGCTATGGGTCGTTATTTGCGCGTGTAGATATGGTGTACATGATTTCTTTGTTACTTCTTTTGTGTTCGGCGTTGTTCTCTGGCCTCACGTTGGGTTTGATGAGTTTGGACGTGCATGATTTAAGACGGAAGGCGACACTTAAAGATAAACAGGCTCGTCTCGTCCTTCCAATTCGTTCGCGTGGAAACTTATTGCTCACAACACTGTTACTCGGGAACGTGGCGGTGAACGCTATTTTGGCAATTTTCTTGGGATCGATTGCAAGTGGTGTTTTGGCGGGGGTATTGGCTACGGGTCTCATTTTTTTATTTGGAGAAATTATTCCGCAGGCAGTGATCTCCCGCCATGCATTAGCGTTTGGGGCAAGGACATCATTGATCGTGCGTGTTTTAATGATCTTGTTTTATCCAATTGCCGGGCCTATTGCGTGGGGATTGGATCGACTCCTTGGGGAAGAGCTTCCGTCTGTGTACTCGCGACATGAGCTATTGAAGGTGATTGAAGAACATGAAGATTCTCACCAGAGTGATATCGATGCGGATGAAGAGAGAATTATAAAAGGAGCGTTGACGTATTCCAATAAGATGGTTGGCGATGTGATGACGCCGCGTGTGGTTGTGATGCTCTTGGAGGAGAATCAACCTCTGACGCCGGCGTTTTTAAAACAGTTGCGCGAAGCCGGACATTCTCGTTACCCGGTGTACAGTGAAGGCAGTAAGGATATTTTGGGAATTTTGTACGTAAAAGATTTATTGGGTCGTAAACTTACGGGCAAGACAGTCAAGGCGTTTGTAGATAAAACAGTCTATGGTGTACACGCGTCGTCTAAACTGGACGATGTGTTAAATGCTTTTATTAAAACGCGCCATCACTTGTTTATTGTGCTCAATAATGAGGACACGCTAGTGGGACTAATTTCTGTGGAGGATATTATCGAGGAAATTGTGGGCGTGGAGATTGTGGATGAGTTTGATCAACACATTGACATGCGGGAGTTGGCCAAGCGCCGGAAATAAACGAGGGTCCAAATGGGGTCAGGTCTTTAATCCTGAATCTTTTCGTCACCCATCATGAGTCGTTTACCAGAGCATCTCGGTGAGCGGAGCTTCATTTTTTGGTTTTTCTCTCCTACGCCTAACTTGCAACAACGCGAATGTGCTCCTGTGGAATATCCTGCGGGATCATGATTTCCGCCGTAACGATTGCATCCGGCAGATGGGCGGGTGCTCCTTTGATTGCCATATATCCTCGTCCGCCCCAACCGCTCGGGTCGCGTAGCTCCTCGTCTATTCCTTGTTCGTTTTCCGTAGGAATTTTGTACCACTTTTGAAAATCTGTAAATGCAATAACAGATCGCCAGTAGTTGGCAAGAGCTTGTTCGCGGAGAGTACGATCGGCAAAAAATCTGGCATCTTCAATTAACATCAAGTCACCAACAAAAGAAGTCGTTGGATCAACCTTGAGCTCCAAAAGCGCTCCTTGCATTGTTTTACTTTGCTGAATTTCAGAAATGACGTAATCACGATACTCCTCCCAGGTTGTGATCCCATGCTTCTGTAGGTCTTTGGGATTGTATTTTTGCATTGTTTCAAAAACGGCAATGTGTTTTTTATCGTTAAAACGTTCGTCTGCAAGACCGCCCATACCGTGACCAAGTTCTAAATTTGGATAAGCAAAGAGAACCTGATCCCGATCAAGCTTGGCTTGTCTTGCCCATTCGGGTCTGGCCTTGTTAAGGATGTCATTAAATGTGCTAATTAATGTCGGATTAGAAAAATTTCTCACTTCAGCATCAAAATGTAAACCATACGCGTCAATATCTTGTAGCCTCTGGGGGGAGGTTTCATGAAATACAGAAACGAAGTCTTTTGGTGCAATGATCTCTTGCCTTGTAAAGATGCTGGTAGAAGGATCTTTTTCTCTGCGATTTTCTACGATGGGGAGAGATAACCTGTCAATCATAGGGTTATGATTTGTGTTTACAAACCAATTTTACCATAGACACACCTGTTTGCGCCCTCACCTCTCATTTTCTTCCGAAAATTCGGGTTCGGGTCCGGGCCTCGCCGTTGCACTTCTCGCCAATATCAGCGCAACATGGCTCCGGCCGTTCTCACCCGTCAAACATGCCTCAATGGCATGTTCTCTCCACCCCATCACACAAAGAAAAACCACGGCAGCGCGCCGTGATTTTTCTTTGGTTCGGGGACAGGGGTTCGAACCCCGATTCCCAGGACCAAAACCTGGTGTCCTACCATTAGACGATCCCCGAATGTCAAACCATGTGTGGAACGTCACGATCATGCCACGAATTCCTCGCGTTGTCAATCAACAACTATACACATTGACGTTCGCCTTTTGTTTGGGTAGAATGGCCACGAATCTTTTCTGACCCCCTAGTACCCCTAAGTACTGGGCGTTTTGTGTGTATATGAAATTTCAACTCCATTCCGACTACCAACCCGCAGGGGATCAACCAAAAGCCATTAACGCGCTTGTGGAAGGCTTAGGTGCGCAGATGCACGAGCAAACGCTCCTGGGTGTTACAGGATCTGGTAAAACCTTCACTATGGCCAACGTGATTGAGCGGACACAGCGCCCAACGCTGGTGGTGGCTCACAACAAAACCTTGGCAGCGCAGCTTTGTGCCGAGTTTCGTCAATTCTTCCCGGATAACGTGGTGGAATACTTTGTGTCTTACTACGATTACTATCAACCGGAGGCTTACATGCCAGGAAGTGATACCTATATTGAGAAAGAGGCGCAAATTAACGACGAGATCGACCGTCTGCGTCACGCCGCAACCCAAGCGCTACTTACACGTCGCGATGTGATTATTGTGGCGAGCGTGTCATGTATCTACTCACTGGGATCACCGGAGGAGTACCAGGCCAACGTGCTGCAAATTCCTTTGCACGGCAACATGACGCGTGAGCTCATTATGCGCGAGCTCCTTTCTATGCAATTTGAGCGTACAACGGGTGATCTTACGCGCGGACATTTTCGCGTGCGTGGAGATGTGATGGAAATCATGCCCATCAACTTGGAAGTGCTGTATCGATTGGAGTTTGAGGAAGGGCAACTCAAAAAAATGAGCGAGTTAGACGCGGTCACTCGCCGACACCTTAAACACTCGGAGGAACTCTGGTTATTCCCGGCACGTCATTACAATACGTCGCCGAGCGTGGTCAAAAAAGCGGTCGCAGGAATTCGTGCCGAGATGACGGATCGCGTGGCGGAATTGGAAGCCGTTGGCAAGATGTTGGAGGCAGAGCGATTAAAGCGACGGACGATTTACGATCTTTCCATGATTGAGCAAACAGGATTTTGCAGTGGCATCGAGAACTACTCGCGTTGGTTTGATGGACGCAAGCCAGGAGAACCGCCATTTACCCTGATCGACTTTTTCCCAGAAGACTTTTTGACGATTATCGACGAGTCACACGTGACTTTGCCGCAGGTGCGAGGGATGTTGGCCGGGGATCAGGCACGGAAACAAAACTTGGTAGAGCACGGTTTCCGATTACCGAGCGCCGTGGATAACAGACCATTGAGTTATGAGGAGTTTGCAAAACGCATTGGACAGCGCGTGTATGTGTCGGCGACGCCCGGAGAGATAGAACTCGATCAGAGCGATCAAGTGGTGGAGCAAATTATTCGCCCAACGGGGCTTATTGACCCAGAAATCCTCGTGATGCCCGTGTCGGGTACGGAGGAATCGCCTGGTCAAGTTGATGATCTCATCCCGCGTATTAAGGACCGGATCACACAGGGTGATCGTGTGCTGGTGACCACGTTGACCAAAAAAATGTCGGAGGACCTGACAGACTATTTAACGGACGAGGGAATCAAAGTTTCGTATCTGCACAGTGATATTAAAACCATGGAGCGTGTGGAGATTCTCTCTAAGTTTAGAAACGGGATTGTGGATGTGATTGTGGGGGTCAACTTGTTGCGAGAGGGGCTGGACCTTCCTGAGGTGTCACTGGTGGCGATTTTGGATGCAGATAAAGAAGGCTTTCTGAGATCAGAAATGGCGCTCATCCAAACCATGGGACGAGCGGCACGTAACGTGCGTGGACAAGTAGTGTTGTATGCAGATAAAATGACGGGATCACTTAGCCGCGCGATCGAGGAGACCAATCGCAGACGCGCCATTCAAACGACGTACAACAAAAAGCATAAGATTACGCCACGGAGCACTAAACGTGATCTGTCAGACATTCGCGGTTTGTTTGGCGGAATGCCGGAGGACGTGGATATCTCGGATGTATTGGATATTGAACTTCTGGCTGAGCCGCACGAGATAAAGGCCGTCATTAAAGAGAAGCAATACGCCATGAGTCAGGCCGCACAGGATTTGGACTTTGAGACGGCGGCACTGTTGAGGGATGAGATCGCGACGTTAGAGAAGGAGGTTAAAGAGATGGGTAAGAAAAAAAGTGAACGACGCAACCGCTAGGGGTGCGCCGCAAGAAGGACGTGAAGGTCGGAGAAGAAACGAATCTGCCCCCTTGTGAACTCGTCGACGTTGCCCAGGGCGATGCGAAACAAACATGTGCGTCGACCGAGATCGATAGCCGCCTGTAGATCTTCTGGGAACGGGAAGATGGGATTATTGGGACGGTGCCAGTACCTACGGTACCCGTAGACCGTCTCCCCACAGCTACCGATGATGCGGATGAACCGGTAGAAGATCTGGCTCGCACCAACTCCACCCGCGAGAATCGTCCCTTCCCCAAGGTTGGCACTGATGTCGTCGTTGGGAGGAGTGTGACGTGCAACGAAGGCCAGCATTCGATCCGGCGGAAGGCAGAACATGCCGCTGACGATCTGATCGATGGTTTCGTTGCTGAGCGTTCGGGTTGGATCTGGACACGACTTGTCCTGAGGCGCATCCGGAGGTCGACAGCCACCGTACCCCGCCCAGACATATAACAGAGTGCGTACCCAGTCATGAAAGGGCAGGCAGGGAT
Organism: Candidatus Uhrbacteria bacterium CG10_big_fil_rev_8_21_14_0_10_50_16; assembly: GCA_002774875.1. Lineage (NCBI taxonomy): Bacteria > Candidatus Uhriibacteriota > Candidatus Uhrbacteria bacterium CG10_big_fil_rev_8_21_14_0_10_50_16. The sequence continues at coordinate 9,169 of PCYM01000007.1, read as the reverse complement.
CGGGCATCTTTGGTGAGAGGGTGAATGATTCCATGGGAATTCCTCCTTTCGCTCGTATCTTAACAAATTTTGAGGAGCACATAAAAATGGTGCGTCAACGGTAGCTCTCTGTGGATAATATTTACCAATACGTATGCAAGAACACATCAGAATCAAAGGGGCGCGAGAACACAACCTCAAAGACGTGAGTTTAGAGCTGCCACGCAACAAAATGATCTGTATTACAGGGCTTTCTGGCTCTGGAAAGTCGAGTTTGGCCTTTGATACGATCTTTGCGGAGGGGCAGCGACGGTATGTGGAGTCTTTGTCGGCCTATGCCCGGCAATTTTTGGGGCAATTGCAAAAACCGGATGTGGATGAAATAGAAGGATTGAGCCCGGCTATCTCGATTGATCAAAAAGCGCATTCTAGAAATCCCCGCTCAACGGTGGCGACAATTACTGAGGTGTATGACTATTTGCGTGTGTTGTATGCGCGTATCGGTCAGCCGCATTGTGTGGTGTGTCAAAAACCGATTCAAAAACTCACCGTCGACGAGATGGTGGACGTGATTGTGAGTGAATCGAAGGGTGAGAAGGTGATGTTGCTCGGACCTGCTGTGCGTGGACGTAAGGGCGAGTACTATCAGTTGCTGTACGATTTATATAATAGCGGATTCGCCAAGGTGCGCGTGGATGGCAAAATTCATAACCTCTCGGAGCAGATTACGCTGTCACGTTATGGCAAGCACACCATTGAGGTGGTGGTCGACACGCTCACGGCGGCAGAAATGAAAAAGGTCTCCAAGGAGACTCGACAACGGATCTCGGAGGGGATTGAGACGTGTTTGGAATATGGGAAAGATGTGATGACCGTGTTGTTTGGCGGAAAACGTGAGCGATTACTCTCTTCCAAGTTTAGCTGTCCCGATGATGAATTCTCGTTCCCGGAGATTGAGCCGCGCTTGTTTAGTTTTAACTCACCTTACGGTGCGTGCCCGGGTTGTGATGGGTTGGGTATTGAATCGCTTTTCTCAGAAAGTGTATGCCCAGTTTGTAACGGCAAGCGATTGCGTCCTGAGGGGTTACATGTGTGGGTGGGCGGCAAAAGTATTGTGGAGGTGACACGCATGAACATAGACGACGCACAGGCGTTTTTGTCTCACATTAAATTAAATGCGCAATCAGCAAAAATCGCAGAGAATATATTGCGGGAGATTAACAATCGACTGCAGTTTATGTTGAATGTGGGAATTGAATACCTGACGCTTGATCGTCGCGCGGGAACGTTGTCCGGCGGGGAAGCGCAACGCATTCGTTTGGCTTCACAGATTGGATCACGATTGGTGGGGGCTATGTATGTGTTGGATGAACCAACGATCGGGCTGCATCAACGCGATAACGACAAGTTGATTGCTACGTTACTGGAGCTCCGTGATATGGGTAATACGATTATTGTGGTGGAACACGACGAGGATACGATTCTTGCCGCTGATTGGATGGTAGAGTTGGGGCCGGGCGCGGGAATCCATGGAGGACATTTGATTGTTTCGGCGGACATGGCGGAGGCAATCAATCATCCTACGTCGCTCACGGCAGCCTATTTGCGTGGAGATTTGGATATTCCGGTTCCAGAAGATCGTCGTGCGATTGGTCGGGATGTGATTAAGATTCGTGGAGCCTCGGCCAACAATTTAAAGAATATTGACGTAGACATTCCATTACGACGCTTTGTGTGTGTGACGGGCGTGTCGGGGTCGGGTAAATCCACGTTGGTGGAAGACGTAATGTACAAACACTTAGCTAAGAAGTTGCAGGGAACAGGAGGGCGTCCCGGAAAAGCCACAGCGGTGCTTGGAACGGAGTACTTGGATCGTGTGGAAATGATTGATCAATCGCCGATAGGTCGTACGCCACGCTCTAACCCTGCAACCTACACGGGTGCGTGGACGCCGATTCGTGAACTGCTCGCAAGTGTAGAGGAGGCACGTTACCGTGGATACAAGCCGGGGCGGTTTAGCTTTAACACGCCAGGCGGACGGTGTGAGAACTGCCAAGGTAATGGTCAGATTGGCATCGAGATGCATTTTTTGCCAACCGTGTATGTGCCGTGTGATGTGTGTCACGGAAAACGATTTGATAGAGAAACATTGGAGGTGCTTTGGAACGGCAAGAACGTGCACCAGATTTTGGAGTTGACCATCGACGAAGGCGTAGACTTCTTTAAAGACGTGCCGATTGTGCATGACCGCATGTTGGGCATGCAGAGCGTCGGGTTGGGGTATATCACCATTGGACAGCCGGCTACCACGCTTTCGGGCGGGGAAGCGCAGCGTGTTAAGTTAGCTAAGGAATTATCCAAGCGCCACCTGGGCCGCGTGATGTATGTGTTTGATGAGCCGACTACGGGATTGCACTTTGCCGATATCAAACAGTTGTTGGAGGTGATGCATCGCTTGGTGGAGAAAGGGAACACGGTGGTGGTGATTGAGCATAATTTGGATGTCATTAAGACGGCGGATTGGGTGATTGACTTGGGTCCGGAGGGCGGAGATCGTGGAGGGACGTTGCTGGCCGAGGGAACACCGGAGGAGATTGCGCGCATGCCGCGTTCCTATACGGGGCAGTACCTCAAGAAAACGCTCAAAAAGAGTAAGAAGTAGCCCCGAGCTTTGCAGAGCGCAGGACAAACAAAACGCTTGGACACTCTTTGTTATCTGTCACTCGTCGTTCCTCCACGAGTTCGAGTACTCCACGGACCTCGACTGCTACAAGCTGATCATGGGCAAGATCACCGACGCCCAGTGGTTGGTGGATCGACTCCTTGCGATGAATCCAGACGACCAACCGCTCTGGTTCTATACGATCTACCGAGACGACGTTTCCGGTGTGGAGAACTGCGGCATGACCGTTTATCGTCTCTATGAGTTGGGTGCGCGTACGGCGTGCCTCGACCCTCAATTTTTACTATACTGTTTGTATGGCAATTCCTTCACCGATTCAAATTAAAAACAACCAACTTCCGGACAATCCGGGGGTGTATTTGTATTACAACGCGGCAGGGGATTTGTTATATGTAGGAAAAGCCATGAGTCTCAAAAAACGTGTCACATCCTACTTTTCAAAAAAATATCAACGCGACGACGACCCGTACGCGCGGCGCATTGGAACCATGGTGCAAGAAATTGCGAAGATCGACTATGTCGAGACGCCGACGGTGATTGAGGCGCTGGTGTTGGAGGCTAACTATGTGCGTACAAAAAAGCCGTATTACAATGTTTTACTGCAGGATGATCGGAGTTTTTTGTTCTTAGTGTTTACCAACGAAGATTATCCAAAACCTGTACTCAAACGTGGATTGGAGCTCGCGCGTGAGGGGATTTTGCCGTTTATGAGCGTGGAAGAAGTGAAAAAAATTGCCGGCCATAAATATCTGGCCGTGTATGGACCGTTTACTTCACCAGGTGCCCTGCGCAAGGCGCTGGAGTTGTTGCGTAAGATTTTTCCGTGGTCCGAATGCAATCCGCCAGATGAGCGTCACGGGGTGCGTCCGTGTTTTTATGTGCATATCAAATTGTGTCCCGGTGTGTGTACGGGGAGTATCTCCAAGGCAGAATATCGAAAATCAATCAATGGACTCATGCGTTTTTTTGATGGAAAGAAACTGACCGTCATTAAACAGTTAGAAAAACAGATGAAGGCCGCCGCCGCCAAGCTTGCGTTTGAGCACGCCGGTGTGCTTAAGCGACGTGTGTTTGCACTGCAGCATATTCGCGATATTGCAGTGCTTACGCGTGACTTTTCGCCGCTGCCGTACGAGAATCCAGACAAGGAATTTGTGAACGCACTGGGCCGTGTGGAGGCGTATGATATTTCTAATACGTCTGGCACCAATTCTGTGGGGAGTATGGTGGTGTTTGAATCGGGGCGGCCGGCACCGTCAAAATATCGCAAGTTTAGAATTAAAACCGTGGAGGGACCAAACGACGTCGCCTCGTTACAAGAAGTTTTGTCGCGCAGAATTAAGCGCGCGGAAACGTTTCCAAACACGTGGCCGTTGCCAGATGTAATGGTGATCGATGGGGGAAAGCCACAGGTGAATGCCGTGCAGGCGATTTTGGATCAGGAGCAAGTACGTGTGCCGATCGTGGGGTTGGCAAAGGGGGCGGATCGCAAAAAAGATGAACTCATCTACGACCATGACGATACGTTTTTGGCGCGCGTGGTGCAGGCACAGAAACCGTTGTTTCAACGTGCGCGGGACGAGGCACACCGGTTTGCGCAGAGTTATCACAAGCAGTTGCGCGGAAAAGCAATGAAGAGAAAGAAGTAAGGGACGACCGATGTGTCGTTCCTTTTTTTGTCTACAGTCCTTCGCCGAACTCGCCTATCTTCAAACACATGCGTTTTGAGAATCTTTCGCATAGGCTTCAGCTTTCAAAACACACGTGTTCTTGGGGGCAAAGACCTTGATCGCTTCGCCGAACTCGCCTATCTTCAAACACATGCGTTTTGAGAAGATTCGCGCTGTGGCTCTATCTTTCAAAACACACGTGTTCTTGGGGGCGAAGGGCTGGATTCCTTCGCCGAGGATCCTTATCTTCAAACACATGCGTTTTGAGAATCTTGCGCATAGACTTCAGCTTTCAAAACACACGTGTTCTTGGGGGCGAAGGGCTGGATTCCTTCGCCGAGTACACTCATCTTCAAACACATGCGTTTTAAGAGTACTCGCAGGCTCATACTTTAAAACACACGTGTTCTTGGGGGCGAAGGCTGGATCTGATCACAAACAACTATCCGTCATCCCGAGCTTGACGAGGGACATTGGCCTATATTTTCGTGAGTATCTCTCTTAGAGAACACGGCAAAGGCCCTTCGACGGCATTCGTGTAACTCACTTCGTTCAGGATGATGGGAGAGATACCTTCTAGATCTTGCAAAATCGATAAGATTGCTTCGCGGAACTTGCAATGACGACCGAGAGTGTTCAGCGACGCGTGGCTAGGTAAAACTTTGATCTTCACGGGTACCTCCAAGGTGGAAAGATCTAGCGTATTTATAGGAGAAAACACGGCATTTGTCAGTCTATCCACAGCATATGTGTATAAGCCCACCTTTGTTCGCCTTTTGTTTCAATAGACGAAGGGTGGCATGGTGGGTAGTATTGGTTCTGAAGGGTGCAAAGTGGTGAGTGGTGGGGAGGAGAAGATAGGCAATTCTCTTCCTCACACTGCCTTAGATGTGCCTGGTTTTTTAGAACCAGACACGGTGTGAAGAGAGATGATGTGTTGAGTCGTCAGCACATCTTTAACCTGTGGTAGCCCCAACGTCCATGTTTCTTGGTGAATATAATCATGCGTTAGATGAAAAAGGTCGGTTGGCCATCCCGGTAAAGTTTCGTGATGCGCTCCGTAAGGGCGCCGTCGTTACGCGCGGGTTGGACAACTCCCTCGTCATTTATGCCATGACTGAATGGAAAGTTCTTGCAACCAAGCTTGCAAACCTTCCTATTTCACAACAAAACTCTCGTGCGTTCGCCCGACTCATGCTTGCGGGTGCAATGGATGTGAGTATCGATAAACAGGGACGATTTGGTATCCCAGAATATCTTCGACAATACGCGGGTATGAAGAAGAATGTGGTTGTGGCGGGTTTATACAACCGTCTCGAACTTTGGGATGCGTCCACGTGGGAAGCGTATAAGAAAAAAACAGAGTCTGCATCTTCGGCGATTGCCGAGCAGCTCGGTGAATTGGGTATTTAGTGGTGTATGGAATCGTTCCACATTCCGGTTCTCAAGGAGGAGATACGCCATTGGATGCAACCGCACGCAGGAGGAGTTTACGTGGATGGGACATTGGGACATGGTGGGCACACGATACTGTTGTTGGAGGCAAGTGCTCCAGATGGTCGTGTGATTGGCGTTGATCGTGATGCGCGCAATATTGCGATGGCACAGGATCGCATCGGTGCCACGGATCGACTCACCTTTGTGCAGGATGATTACCGACACCTCAAAAAAATTCTGCACGCGCAGGGAATAGGGGAGGTGGACGGAATCTTGTTAGATGTCGGGTTTAGCTCGGCACATGTGGATGATGCCGCACGCGGATTCAGTTTTCAAAAAGATGGACCGTTGGACATGCGCTACGACGTCGACCAAGGGCAGACAGCCGCCGAGGTTGTGAACTCCTGGTCGGAGGAGCAGCTCACGCAAGCATTTCTTGTCTACGGAGAAGAGGATCGTGCGCGAGAGGTGGCAAAAGCCATTGTTGCCCGAAGACGTGAACGACCGTTTTCTACGACGGTCGATCTCGCGGAAACCATTGCGGTGACGCTTGGAAGGCATGGGAAAATTCATCCCGCAACCCGTGTGTTTCAGGCGTTACGCATTGTCGTTAATGACGAACTGGGAGCTATTGAAACAGTCCTTCCACAAGCCGTTGACGCTCTCAATGTAGGGGGTCGCCTCTGTGTGATCTCGTTCCATTCGCTGGAAGATCGACTGGTTAAACGTTTTCTCAAAGGACGACCAGACCTGCGTATTCTGACCAAAAAACCGCTCAAACCGAGCCCGTCAGAAATCGCCAGTAATCCGCGCGCTCGCAGCGCAAAACTCCGTGTCGCACAAAAAGTCGGCCCGGAGGAGATAGGAAAAAGCAAAAACAAATACCCTCAACATGACCGTTCTCTCAACAACCAAGCGCGTCACGCGTTTTCTCCCGACGATTCCAACATCCCTCACCCTCTGGAACCTAGTGCTTAGTGTTGTAGTGATCGTGCTGGGCGTCGCCTATGTGATGCAGGTCTCGCAGTCGACACAACATGGTTATACGATGCGTGATTTGGAAAATTCTGTGCAAGAGCTACAAGTGAAGAATGAGCGACTCATGACATCTGTCGCCTCTGCGACCAGCCTTGGAACAGTGTCTGAGCGTATGCAGATACTTGGGTTTGTTGATTCACAAGAGGTGGTGTATTTGACGGGGGTTAATTCCGTTGCCGTGCGATAGGCGGTGTTTCAATTTTTGTTCATTCCGTGGATAGAGATTGAAATATCATGTTATGCATTGGTATTTCAAGAGTGATACGCGCACAAAACCTCCGGGGGACCGGAGGTTTTGGTTTGTTTTGTGGATAAAGGGGACAGGCACTGTTATTGTGGGTGGAGGCTTGCGGAGGTACGAAGCAAGCCGTAGCCGCATACGCTGTGTTAGCCGAGGGTGAGCGACCATCGGGAGCGAAAGCGCAGCGTCCCCTTGAGTATTTTTAAACATGACTAAAAACATCAGATAATTTTTTGATCGTCCGTTTTATTCTTCTACCTTGAATATCTTTTCGCATATATTCTGACTCAATCAGTAGCGCATCCACACCTACATCTTTTGCTGATTTATAATCCCAGCGATAGTGGTCGCCGACCATTAGAGCTTTCGTCTTTGGAATACCACGCTCCTTTAATATTTTAACAATGAACTCTCCTTTGGAACCGTGAAATTCTCTGGTAGCGTGTACTTCATCAAACAAACCATTCAATCTAAAATGGGTGACTTTATGATTGATTATAGAATCAGCTTCTTTGGGAGGGTGTGGATGCGTTGAAAGTAAGATTGTGAGAATGCCCATTTTTTTTAACCTTTTCAAGGTAGATAAAACCGTCGGGATCATGACCAAGTGTTTGTAATGTTCCTTTGCGTCTTTACTCTCTAGATAAATCCAATGGGGTTTCTTTGTATATCTCGTTGATCGAGGATACCAAAGTGTCCCATCTCCATCCAAAAAAAATTATCTTTTTGTTCATTTTAGTCATGTTTAAAAATATTTCGGCTAACGTCTGGGATATATCAAGTTTACACGAAGCGAAGTGGAGTGAGTCGAGAAAAGAACGTTTATAATAAAAAGGGGTAAAACTTTTACTCTAATGTATAGTTCCAGCCAGGTTGCCATGCTTTTGTCTCTCGCCAATCATCTGCAAAAGCCTGTTCCCAAGTTTTGTTTTTCAACAGAACATCTAATGCTAACTGTGGTGCTTTGTGTGCGACAACGGCAACCGACTTTCCATCATAATTTTTCTTCAAAAAATCAAGAAAATCACTTATTCTCATTTTGACATCTTCGTAAGATTCACCGTCGGGAAATCTCTTCGTTATATTTTGTTCTTGCATGGGTCCAACAATTTCAGAGGGCTGTGCATTGTATTTTCCATAATTACATTCCCGCAAACGTTTATCAGGAATAATTTTGACTTTATTTTTGAAAGTTAGTTCAGCCGAATGCACAGCCCGTTTTAGGTCAGAGCAGAAAACGACATCAAAATGCTTATTTTTAATTTTGTCCCACAATTCAACAGATTGTTGAACCCCTAACTCTGACAAATCAACATCAAACCAGCCAGAGGAGATTTCCTGTTCGTTATCGGTTGTAGTTCCATGAACAAAATAAGTGATTTTCGATACCATATTACTATTGAAAAATTATGATATATAAAAGTTTTGCCCCCTCAAAATTCAAAATAGCTCTTTTCTCGATTTCGTTTAACGTGCCGTGTATAGCAGTAGTGCCGCCCATCATCATTGCACGAAACTTCGGTTGACATGAATTTTCACAAACACCTCAAACTTCAATTCCAGTTAGCGGCATCTGGGAGAAGAATATCGCCCCGCCGTAAAAATAGAAAGGGGCGATTTTCTGAACCTGCTATACGCTGTTATCGGATGTATTCAATTGTTTTCTTAATCAAACCACCATGTCATTTCTGAGCCCGTAGCTATCACTTGTCCATCAGTTGGATCGATAGCTCCGTGGTATATTTCTCCCTTGTCATAGTAAGTAAACCCTAACCACTCACTCCCAGCTGGTTTGCCCATGCTCTCAGCACCTTGTTCGCTTACAGTGACGACTTTTGAAAAGGTTGGTTCTTCCAAACCTTGGAAAGCCTCCTCATCTGCTCTAAATAACTCCTTAAATTGAGCCTCCTTTGATCCGCCCTGATCGGGCATTGGTTCTCCACTTTCTTTATACTTATGATTTATATTTATGAATAATGAGTATAGTTTAGCCAGGTAATCGAGCTTTGTAAATACAAAAGAAAACAATTAAATATTTCGCCTAACGCGCGCGGCTGATGCGAAGTGACGGTATGGCATGGAGTGAAACGGAATGGCATGCCGGCATTTCGCATAGCCGTT
>PCYM01000006.1:91094-137834 GCA_002774875.1 Candidatus Uhrbacteria bacterium CG10_big_fil_rev_8_21_14_0_10_50_16 | reverse complement strand
GTGTTGGGCGTCGACCCAATCTTTAGCAGACGCAGGCAATACACTGGTACGGCGATGACTCCTTGCGGATTATTTAAAGCAATGTGCCGGGCGCAATTCTCAAAACACGCATGTTCGAAGATGAGCGCGTTCGGCGAAGGATTCAAGTGATTTAATTATGCAAACTTAAAAGCGCCCTCGGGCGCTTTTAAGTTTAGGAATTAGCTCCGTCTACAATCAACTTACGAGCCTTACTTTCTTCCTTATAGAATTCCAGAATATCTCCTTCTTCAATCTTGGTCTTACCGACATATTGCACGCCTCCCTCGGAGCCCTTGCGTAAATCTTTGACCACCGACTTTCCAACACGAATTTCTTTAATCCCTCCCTCTCCAATCAACTGCTCCTCACGCCATACGCGGACTTTGCATCCCGTCTCCACCACACCCTCGGTGACCTTTCCTCCCACAATCCATCCCTTCTCAATCTTATTAAAGACCGCGAGTACCTCCATCTTTCCAAGCTCTACGAGCATAATCTCGTCCGTGAGCATCTCTTGCAACCGATCCACCACTTCCTCAAACATCTTGTAGATGACATCAAATTTGAGTACCTCCACCTTCTTCTCACGCGCCTGCATCTCCACATTACTTGGAACCTGCACACCAAAAGCAATTATAACCGCGTCTGTTCCTTCCGCACGACTCACGTCTGCCTCGGTAACATTACCAAGGGCTTTAGACACCACGTGCAATCCAACGCCTTCATGTTTTACTTTTTCAAAGAGTCCCAAAATAGCTTCCACAGATCCAAGCACATCGGCCTTTAAGATGACATTAAGAATCTTCTTTCCGCTGTCCTCGCCTTCTTTCTCAACTTGTCGTACCGTCGCACCCACATTCTGCAATGACCCCGTACGCATTTTTGATTTAGTGGTCTTAGCAAGGTCGAGAGCATTGGCAACTTCCATTACATCTCCAACAAACGGTGCCACCTTCCATCCCAACACACGTACCGGAACTGAGGGACCCGCCGACTCCAAATTGTCTGCATTCCAATCCTGCATGGCACGCACGCGACCATAGTTCTCTCCACGCACACCTAGCGTATCTCCCGAATGGAGGGTTCCACTTTGAATCAACACGGTTGCCACAGGACCTGCACCCTTGTCGATATGAGATTCAATGATCGTTCCCATAGCCGTACGATTTGGATTGGCCGTAATGTGCTCCTTCTCCATTTCATACATCAACAACACTGCATCCAATAACTGATCGATGTTCTGTTCTTGTTTTGCACTGATAGGCACCATAATCACCTTGCCGCCCCAATCCTCTGGCAGCACATTCAACTCGGACAGCTCACGTTTAACACGCTCTGGGTCCGCACCTTCTTTGTCGATTTTATTAATCGCGACAACCATGGGAATCTCCGCGGCCTTAATGATCTCCACCGCTTCGCGCGTCTGCGGTTGTACACCATCGTCAGCGGCTACCACAAGAATCGCAATGTCTGCTACCTTGGCACCACGCGATCGCATAACCGTAAACGCCTCATGCCCTGGCGTGTCGATGAACGTCATTTGTTGATCATGTCGAATCGCCTGGTACGCACCAATGTGCTGTGTGATTCCACCAGCTTCCGTGTCAATCACGTGTGTGTTGCGGATTGCATCCAACAAACGCGTTTTTCCGTGATCCACATGTCCCATTACCACAATCACCGGCGGACGTGTGTCGCCCTTGTCGTCACGCAAGACTTCTTCCAATCGTGAAAGTTCTTCTTCCTGTTTAACATCTCCCATCTCATCCACGTTGGTCACGTGGAATCCAAGGTCCCCTGCCACAATCGCAGCTGTCTCAAAATCCAAGCGCTCATTCATGCTCGCAAAAATACCGGCACGCATGAGCTCGCGCATCACTTCAGAGATTGGCAGATCCAACAACTCGGCAAACACACGCACGGTGAGCACACTTGGCAACTCAATGGCATTGTCCTTTGTAGCTTCCAATCGCGCCTTGCGGCGCTCTTCCAACTCCTTTTGCTCGGCATGACGTTTTCGCACGGCCTCCTGACGCTTAAATTCACGCCATGCACGCATGATGTCGCTCGCCTCACGATCGTTCACTTTAATGGCACGTTTTCCCAAGCTAAAACCAAGCTCTGGGAGCTTTTCGAGTAAAACCGTGGTAGGAACACGGAGACGACGAGCGAGTTCGGTGACGTTCATGGATGTAAAAGGAGAGTTATGTGGCCTTAAGATAGCGGTTTTTACCAGTTTCGTCAATGCGTGTGTTACTATTTTGTGTATGGAGAACAAAACGACAGGATTTTTACTTGTAGACAAGCCCGCCGGATGGACCAGTTTTGACGTGGTTGCCAAGCTCCGATCCATTACAGGAATCAGGAAAATCGGCCATGCGGGTACCTTGGACCCCTTTGCCACGGGATTATTGGTGGTAGCCATTGGACGCGAGGCAACAAAGCGGATTGACCAATTTGTAAAACAGAGCAAAACCTACGAGACGCAATTTAAAATTGGAGAAACCAGCACCACAGGAGACCCAGAGGGTGAAATAAAACCGGTAGATGACGGTGGCAAGTACGACGCCTGGCCCAATCAAGAGCGTATAGAACAGGCGATTCAGAAAGCATTTTTGGGAGAGATTCAACAAAAGCCGCCCATGCACTCGGCGATTAAAATTGGTGGACAAAAATTGTATACGCTCGCACGGCAAGGCAAAGAAATTGATCGGCCATATCGCACGGTGACGATTCATCGATTTGATGTGATCAGCTACAAAGACGCCATCCTCACGGCTGTGATCGATGTCTCCAGCGGCACCTACGTCCGCGTGATTGCGCAAGATCTTGGAGAATACTTTGGTCTGGGTGCGTACTGTTTGCAATTGCGCAGAACACGCATCGGCGACTTTTTTGTAAAAGACGCCCACGCGATTGATCAGATCTCAAAAGACAACTGGCAGTCGTTTTTGATCAACACCGACGTTCTTGTCAATTAATAACTGTTTTTGTAAAAAGCGTTTAAAAAAAATGAGCGAGCCCAGGACGGGCTCGTTTTCGTTCAGACGAATCTACCAGATCACGCACAGACCCAGAGGCGCTACCACGGTCCGACGCCGAAGAGGAGCTGCTCGGAAGGCACCGACTGCGTCGATGCGGAGTCGTCATCATCTCCCGTGTCGGAGTTCATCACGGTGCTCACCCAGAGCCAAGTGATTGCCGATATCGTGGCGATCAGGAATACCACGACCACGAGCCGGCTCGAACCGTCATCATTGCGTCCATCCGGCAAATACACCGCCGCGCGCGGAGTAATCGCCGGCGCGTTCCTGGGAACAGGCTGCGATGGCTTGCGAGACTGGTACCTATGACGCTTCCGCCGGCGTGCTTCCTCGAGCATCTTCTTCCACTCATCGGTACCCTCCTTGGGCAGCACAGGTTGAGGGCCCCGCCAACGACTCGTCGACTCCTTCCATATCCGTGTGCTGCGTTCGTATTCCTCCCTCACCATGCGCTTTTCAGACCGGCTCGGCCTAAAAGCCTTGCGCTTCTTTCCATTTCCCGAACCGTAATTTTGTGCCATGTGGCCTCCTTCCGCGCCATAGAACCACAAACCCCCGCAAGATCAAGAAGAGGACCTTCTTACCATTGCCGTTCAACCACCCAAAACACATTGACATTTGCCCTTTCTGGCAGTACGCTTAGAGCAGTTATTACTATTGCACCTGCTGGTATGGATGTTCTGCAAATGGATTTCTCTTTCTACTTGGAGTATTTAGCGAAGGTTAGCCGCTCACATTGGGCAAAACGGTAGGATTTTAGATCCGTTTCTTGACGTTTATCCAGAAGGTTTACTACACCTATGGATTTTACTTTTATTTATGTCATCTTAGGAATATTGGCCGGAAGTGCCGGTGGATTCCTTGTTCGGGCACGATTGGCAACGTACCGAACCGGTCAGGCAGAGGGACAGGCCGAAAAAATCATTGCAGACGCCAAAAGCAAACAGCAAGAATTATTGCTAGATGCCAAGCAAAAATCGGTTCAAGTGATTAACGACGCGACAGCCGAGGCCAAGGAATTGCGCCAAGAGGTCAAAAAGCTTCAGGAACGCGTAGAGCAACGAGAGAATACGTTCGATCAAAAACTCCTCGATTTGGAGGGAAAATACGATCGATTAGAGGAAGAAAAGGAGCGTTTACGTAAAATCAAGGCACGCTTGGAGGTATTGGACACAGAGGCTATGGAAAAGCTTCAGACCATCGCCGGCATGACACGTGAGCAAGCGTTGGAGGAGTTAATGAAGGAAATCGAGGCCGACGAGGCAGAGGCGTTAGAGAGCCGTCTGCGAAAACTCGATCAATCCGTGGAGGAAGAACTTGGGCGCAAGGCCAATAAAATGCTCGCCCTTGTGATTGAACGTTACGCGTCGGGCCATGCAACGGAGACCACCACGTCTACTGTGCAATTGCCGTCCGACGAGATGAAGGGACGCATTATTGGAAAAGAAGGTCGCAATATTCGCACGCTTGAGACCATTACCGGAACGGAGATTATTGTGGATGACACACCAATGGCCGTCACAGTAAGCTCCTTCTCCCCTGTTCGCAGACAAGTCGCCAAGCGCGCCATTGAGATGTTAGTCAAGGATGGTCGTGTACAACCAGCCCGCATTGAGGAGGCCGTAAAACTTGCCAAAAAGGAATTAGCTGTTGAGATGAAGAAGGCCGGAGAGGATGCGTTGTCTGAGTTAGCCATCCCAGTGTCTTCCGTGGATCCAAAACTCGTGCAGATTCTTGGACGGCTCAAGTTCCGCACCAGCTACGGACAAAATCAATTGCAACACGCCATGGAGGTTGCAACCATCGCCCGCATGTTGGCCGAGGAGCTGGGCGCCGACGTGCACGTGTGTACCAAGGGCGGGCTCTTCCATGATATTGGAAAAGCTGTGGACCATGACATGCAAGGTAGTCACCCGGAGATTGGCTACAATATCATGAAGAAATTTGGATTCCCCGAGGAGATCGCTTATCAATCCATTGGTCACCACGTGGACAAACCAAAGACGTTAGAGGCAGTGATTGTAAAGGCGGCCGACGCCATCTCAGGTGCACGTCCCGGCGCGCGTAAGAATACCTTTGAACAATACATTCAACGATTAGAAGAGTTGGAGCGAACCGCCACAAGTTTTGAGGAAGTGGAAAAGGCGTATGCCATCCAAGCCGGTCGTGAGGTGCGTGTGTTTGTGAACCCAACCAACATCGACGATTTACAGTCCTATCAACTCGCCAAGAACATCGCCAAGAAGATTGAAAGCGAGCTCCGCTATCCGGGAGAAGTTAAGGTGACGTTGATTCGAGAGACACGCATTACCGAGTACGCACGTTAAGTGCCCAAGCAAAACCCCCGCCAAACAGGCAGGGGTTTTTGGTTTACAAGGTAGACGAGGGAGCAGGTGAAGAAGCATTGCTTGGCGCCGGTGGTTTTTGTGCCGCTTTCAATGCATCTTTAAGCGCCTTTCCCGCTTTAAACTTGGGAACAAGCACTTCTGGGATGCGAATGCGCTCTGACGGTTTTTGTGGATTGACGCCCATGCGCGCAGAACGAATCCGTGAGGAAAAGGTTCCAAACCCTGCGATTGTCACTTCATCCTGCCGCGCAAGCGACTCTGTAACCAATGATTGAAAGGTATCAACCACATCCTCTCCTTGTTTTTTGGTAAGTCCGAGCCGGTCCGCAATACGTCCGGCGAGATCCGCTTTGTTCATAGGCATGAGTTCGTTATAGAAAAAGTATAGACCGAGTGCAAAAAAGCCGCAAGGTTGGCCACAAGTTTGATCTCATTCCCCCATGCGCCTGTTGACAGTTTCCCTGGGAATGATAGGTTGAGATTGGATTGCGAATAAACCCGCTCGTAGAGTTTCTCTCGAGCAATTGGAGGGCCCCCATAATGGGATACCTGCTGGCATTGTTGATGGGTATTGGTTTGATGTTCGCGTGGCAGCGCTGGGGACAACCCCAGTTCATGGGGCGCACGGCCGCGGCTGGCCGCCGCACGCCGAGCAATCAGGTCGAAGAACGCAGGCTGGACTTCTCCAGCGGGAACGAGGTGGAGGATCCCAACGAGCCCATGGGCCTCGCGCTCAAGCTGGGACAGGGTCCTCACACCGTTCGTGGGCAAGGAACACGACTTGTCGAGCACATCCCGGCGTTCGTGGGACGTGTCGACAGTTCGGCAGGCATGGCGACCAGCGCCGCTGGTCTGGAGCACGTCGTGCTCATCTTCACGGGAGACGTGGAGCGTGATCTGCGGAATCGTCTCCAAGGCAACGCGGGTCGCACGGATCCGGCCATGTTCCTGTTCATCATCGGTCTTTTTCTCTCGGAAGCCTACCTCTACTTGCAGAGCAGTGGAGCGGGTGTCTGGGGAAAGGTTTTGTACAACGCGAACGGTCAGTTGGATTGGAACCGATTCACGGCCAACCTGCTCTCCGCCTTGCAGCACAAGGCCTATGGCGAACGGCTGGCGTGGGAGGCATCTGCTCACTCACTGGCCCCCGAGATGGCCAGGGCATGGCTTGAGATGAGCGCCGGCGTCACCTACATGATCCAGCACGGCGTAGAGAGGCACTTTCTCGGCAACGCCCTTCAGAACGTGATCGAGCCCCTGCAGGTTGCTCTGGGAGATCAGGCAGCCCTCGTGTCCGGCATGCGAGCGCACTCCTCCGGACTCGGCCAAGGTCATCGCACGTCCTTCCTCGGCACGGTTCGCTCGGCTCAGCTCGGACGGCACGGCTCCAACGACGACGACGCCGCCTGACCACCACGATCGCTCCATGACGCTCGCCCTTCCTCCATCCTGGAGGCTCTGGGGCGGGCGCACATTTTTTTAAATATTGTTTTATCTCTCCTTTTTAGCAAAACAAAAAGAAGGAAGAAAACCATGCTATACTCCCCTATATGACAGATTTCCTCACCGGCATTCGCCCAACCAACCTTTTACACATCGGAAACTACTTTGGCTCGGTCAAGCAGCTTGTCGATTTTCAGGTCAATTATAACGGTGTTGTGATGATCGTGGATTATCATGCCATGGACACCGAGTCCGACCCCGCCCTCCTGCGTAAAAATATTCTCGCGCTTGCGGCCACCTATCTCGCCGCTGGAATCAACGTGGAACAAAATATTTTGTTCCAACAATCCGCCGTCTCAGAGCACACAGAACTCGCATGGATTTTTTCTACCCTCATGCGCATGAGCGAGATTGAGCGTATGACACAATACAAAGATAAAGCCATCATGCAGGGCGAGAACGTCCCCGTGGCACTGTTTACGTATCCGATTCTCATGGCGGCCGACATCCTTCTCTACGACGCACGTATGGTGCCCGTGGGTTACGATCAAAAGCAGCACGTGGAATTAGCACGCACGATTGCCGAACGATTTAATCGTATTTACGGCGAGACATTTCATGTACCCGAGGTAAAACTCAAAGAAGTTGGCGCCAAGATTCTCGGCCTCGACGATCCCACAAAAAAAATGAGCAAGAGTGCAAACAGCGAGAAAAATTACATCTCGCTCATGGATAGCTCCGACGTGATTCACAAAAAAATCATGTCTGCAGTGACGGATGACAAAGGCGCCATCAACTATTCAGACGACCAGCCAGGGATTAAAAACTTGATCGACATTTACAGCTTAGCGAGCGATCAAACCACGGAGCAGATACTGCAGGCCTACCAAGGTAAGGGCTATGGCGATCTTAAAAAGGATACGGCCGCAGCGCTTATTGGCTACCTAAGTCCCCTACAGAAAAGAATCGGTGAGTATTTGGCAGACGAGGCGGAGCTTATTCGTGTGTTAGACGCCGGTGCGGCGCGGGCGCGAGAGATTGCCGCCGCAAAGATGGCGATCGTCAGAAAGAAGGTTGGCGTTTCCCTAAAGTAACTAAACACCTCCCTGGCGGAGGTGTTTTAAAAAGACCACGACCCCGGTGCAGAAAGTGCACACGGGGCCGTAGAGATCGTTCACTCCGTTTCGGTGGAGTCTACCGTGGTGGAACGGGGGCGGAACACACGAGACGGGTGACGGAGCTTGCGCAACGCCATCGCCTCGATCTGCCGGATACGCTCACGCGTTCTGGATTCCTCCGACGCCGGAACACCGTCGCTGCTGCCTGCATTGATTCCGAACCGGATCCGCAGGACGCACTGCTGCGGCTCAGTGAGCGAGACCAGAACCCCAAGGGCCAGCTCGCTCGGACTACGATCGACGACCGGATCGCGCCGCGCCGCAGTACGCACGTCCGGCGCCGACTGACCCTCGATGTCCGCATAGAACATCCGCACAGCACCATCAACTCCGCTAGGCAGTTCCTTGGGCATGACCACGGGGCCCTGCTCCATATCCGCTACCTGTGACGCGAGGAGCTCCCTGAGCTCATCTTCTCGATTTGCCTTCTTTGCCATGTTCTCTCCCGAGATAGAGTGGCGTCTCTCATGAGGCGTCGTCTTTCGACCCTTAGCTTATAGTATAAAAACAGCCTGCTGTCAAGACAAATAGCGGATATACAGCTAATACTAGCCTACTGAGGCCTCAATACGGTTGACAAAAGCTTACTTTTCCTGTATCTTTATCCCGTTCTTATCCTTTACAGGAGCACCGGACCGCGGCCCAGGTTACTGGGAGGAAAGTCCGAACACCTCTGCGACAGCAATGTCCAGAACAAGGGATGTCGTTAACGGCGACCGGGTATACGTGGATCGTTCACTCATTGGATTCCTGTGAGTGAGAGATGCACAAAGCCTAGGGAAAGTGCCACAGAGACAATACGGCCGCTCACGGCTTAAGGTGAAAAGTGCTGCGATACGGTGTGCGACTTCGGTTGTACATCACGCAACTCGTCCTCTGGTGACAGAGTGACGTGGTAAACCCATCCCGGTGCAAGTGCAAATTTGGTAGCACGCTCGAGCCCAACAGCAATGTTGTGCCCAGATAGATCGCGGTCTCCCACGTAGCTCCTTGGAGCTTTACGTGGCTAGACAGAATTCGGCTTACAGGTGTCCCAAGGCTTATACCTTTGGGAAGAACACAGACAACCCCCTTGGGGGTTTTTTGTTTGCGTTATACATCGCGTGTTCTGTCATCCTTGTGGGCGAGCTGGTATAATCCAATCACATGAAACGACTTGACTTGTTTTTTGCTGGAATCCGCGTTCCGATTGATGCTGCCATGATTGTTCTTGCCGGCTGGACTGCATATTGGATTCGTATTCACCCACGCGTCGCCGAAGTCCTCCCGGTTCGATTCAACATCGACGTCAACGAACTTTTGCGCGTGGTCCTGGGCGTGGCCGTATTTTGGATTCTTATTTTTGCTGCCAATCGTCTCTACAGCATTAAGCGCAGGTCTGTCCGAGAAGAAATCGGCCGCGTGATCTACGCTGTCTCCACAGGCATGATGCTGGTATTTACGGTCATCTTTTTTAGCCGCGAAATTTTTGATTCACGTTTTATTGTATTGGTCGCATGGGTGCTCGCCATGTGTTTTGTGATTCTGGCGCGTTTACTCTTGCGACTCGCGCAACGCTCCTTGTTGGCGCGCGGATACGGTCAACGCCACGTGGTATTAATCGGTCCAAAAGAAGAAACGCTCCCGCTTATGAACGCGTTCCGCACAAACCCAGGATTGGGATTCCACGTCATTGGCACCCGCACACAGTTTAATCAGGAGACGCAGAGTTGGATTATCCGCAAAAAATCACGCGGAGCGGTAGACGAGGTCATGTTTGCCAATCCAGACGCCAGCAGAAAAGAAGCGCTCACACTGCTCGCTTTCTGCGAACAACAACACATCAATTTTTACTATACGGCAGACTTATTAGAGGCGTCGACATCCAAGTTAGAACCACATACCTTTGCCGGCATCCCACTTTTTGAAGTCAAACAAACCCCATTGGATGGCTGGGGACGTATCTATAAACGTGCGTTTGATTTAATTGTCTCGCTCCTGTTAATTCTTCTCAGTTCCCCAATTCAGCTGATCGTTGCCATTGTCCTCCTCGTCGAACGGCAAGGCGGGATTCTTTTCCGTAAACTGCCAAACGGAAAACCTGTGCAACGCGTGGGAGAAGGTGGCAAGCCGTTTACGTTTATTAAATTCCGTTCCATGGTTAAAGATGCGCACAAGTTGCGATTTGATAAAGACTTTCTCGCCGAGCATGGAAATGATCGCGCAGGGACTCCCCTCTTTAAGTTAGAACACGACCCACGTATTACGCGGTTTGGGCAGTTTATGCGACGCACAAGTATTGATGAGATTCCTCAGCTCTACCTCGCGTTGTTTGGAAAAATGAGTCTTGTGGGACCGCGACCGCATTTTCCAGAAGAAGTCGCACAGTACAAACCAGAGCATTTAAAAGTGCTCACGATCAAGCCCGGGATCACCGGCATGGCGCAGGTCTCCGGCCGCGCTGATCTGGATTTTAACGACGAAGTTCGACTGGACACCTACTATATTGAAAACTGGAGCCCTTTGCTGGATCTCCAAATTCTCGCAAAAACCGCATGGGTTGTTCTCCTCTCCCGCGGCGCAAAATAGACAGAGAATTGCTTTTGTGTGCCTTCCGAATTTTTCAAATATACGACGATCGTCGGTGTTTTGAAAAATATCTCTCCAACGCCCACGTACCTACCAATCCATTTGCCGAAGGGTCTTCTAAAGTGCTAAGATCAGCACATGCAAGATTCCGAGCCAAAAATTGCTCTCGTTCACGATCACCTCACCCAAGACGGAGGCGCAGAGCGCGTACTCCGTGTTTTATCTTCACTCTACCCAAACGCGCCCATTTATACGCTTGCCTATAAACCGGAGCGCTTTGATCCGCCTATTCTGGGCACCGTCCGCACCTCTTTTTTAAATCGTTTTCCCTTTACGCTCCTCCCCTTCCAATGGCTCCTTCCACTCATGCCACATGCTACGGAGCAATACGATCTACGCGAGTATGACATTGTAATTTCCAGCGTCAGCTCGCTCGCTAAGGGAATCATTACACGACAAGACGCGGTGCACCTTTGCTACTGTCACACGCCCACACGCTACCTTTGGACAGAGATGCATGAGTACGTGGACAACCTTAACGTGCCCGTGATGGTAAAAAAACTGTTGCCGCTTTATCTTTCTCGCCTGCGCGAATGGGACAGGCACGCGGCGGATCGCGTGGATCAATTTTTGGCAAACTCGGCCACGGTACGACAACGTATTCTTAAATATTACCGATCCGACGCGCGCGTGGTGTTCCCGCCCGTAGACACAGAAGCGTTTTCTCTCTCCGACGCACCCAAGACCTACTTCCTCGCAGGCGGTCGGATCATGGCATACAAAAAATTTGATCTCATTGTAGAGACGTTTAATCGACTCCGTTTGCCGCTCAAGATTTTTGGCAGCGGCCCGATGGTGGACGAGCTTAAAGCCATCGCAAAAGACAACATCCAATTCTTGGGACGCGTGAGCGACGAGGAAAAAGCGCGACTTTACCAAGACTGTATTGCCTATCTTAATCCACAAGAGGAGGACTTTGGAATTACGGTTGTGGAGGCTATGGCGTGCGGTCGACCGGTGATTGCCTACAACAAAGGCGGAGCCACGGAGACGATTATCGATGGTAAAACAGGAGCGTTTTTTGACGAGCAAACCTGGGAGAGTCTCGCCGACGCGTTGATTCGATTTGACCACACACAGTTTGATCCGCAGGCGATTAGGGCGCACAGCGAACAGTTTTCACACAAAGCGTTTACGAATCAAATACAAGAAATGGTCTCTATGATTCATAGCGCCAATACAGACACCCATGAAGATCGCGATTGATATTCAAAGTCTCTATGGCACCACACCAAGCGGCGTGGGTCATTATGTGTTGGAAACAATACAAGCCATGCACCCCGACGAGCACACACAACTCGTCTTTTTTTCGCGCGGATGGAAACCGCTTGCACTCCCCTCTTCCCTCCAGTTGCTTCCCCACGTTCGTCATATTCATCGCCGCATTCCCAATAAACTCATCAACTCGGCAATTGCTCTTGGATTCGTTTCGCTCGAGCATCTGCTGGGCGAGTCGGTAGATGTTGTTTGGTATCCTAACACCGGGTACTTGCCGCGCACGCAGATTCCAACCGTGGTGACCGTGCATGATCTTGCCTGGGTTTTGCTCTCAGAAACCTATAATCAGCTCCACCACGTGCGGTATAGGATCACGCGTGCGCGCACAACGCTGCAACATGCCACCAAGGTCATCGCCGTGTCCGACCATAGCCAGCACGATCTCTTTACCGCATTTGGTCGATCACCCCAAAACTGCAAAACTATTTTACACGGGCTAGACCACACACAATTTCAAGAACGAAAACGGCCGGATGATACAACACGTAAACAACGACTTGGCATTACACACCCCTATCTCCTCTCACTCGCCACGTGCGAACCACGCAAAAATCTTGTGTCCCTTGTGGAAAGCTATAATCAGCTCCGCACGCAGGGACACACAGAGCACCTTGTCCTCGCGGGCGGCCGTGGATGGAAACGTCGCGCACTTGATTCTGCTATCAACCGCTCCCCCTACAAACAAGATATTCATGTACTTGGGTTTGTAGACGATACGGATAGACCTGCGCTGCTCCGTGGGGCAACGGCGCTTGTGTTGCCATCGCGCTACGAAGGATTTGGGATGCAGATTACCGAGGCCATGGCTTGCGGAACGCCTGTGATTACCGCACGCAACAGTAGTTTATTAGAGGTAGGGTCCGATGCGGTCCTCTCGGTACGCGCGATGAATGCAAATGAGCTCACGCAAACGATTGATCAACTTCTACGCGATCCGCAACTACAGGCCGAGCTACGCACACGCGGGATTGAGCAAGCCAAACAATTTACCTGGAACCTCTGCGCGCAAGAGACGTTGAATTATTTAAAACAAGAACCGCCCACCAAGTGACCGCCACCTCCTTTCGAAGTGGATGGTTCTTGCTGGGCGGCACGTTGCGCTACCGCCGGTTGTGGTTCTCGAACCCCTTCGGGATGGCGAGTTCATCGTAGAGGACCCATCCCCCACGCTCGAGCTCGTCGAGCACGACTACCACGTCCTCGTCCCGATCTGCGAGGCAGGCCGGGCACGGGACAGACGGCAGGTAGTGCTTCTCGCACACCCCAAGTCGCTCATCCCAATACGGGCTTTCCAATCGAGCCATTACTCCTCCGAATGGTTGCCGCTTACGGCGGTAGCGGTCTTTATGACACGCCCTAAATACCATAAAATCGGCACTTTGTCAAGGATGTGGGGAGGAATGTTAGAAGGAAGTACCTGACCCCCTTTTTATAAAATAATTGAGCCGCCCCAGAGATAGAGCGGTTCATGCGTTCGTGTAGACGTAGTCCGACCAGGCGGCCTTGATGGGCGAGGCGACGCTCGGACCAAAGGCCGCGACCAACTTGTTGTAGCCTCCAACGCGCGTACGTAGACGTCCGTTAGAATCCTTCACGCGGATGCGGAACCGCGCCGTCCGGAACTTCTGTTCCTCGGGTGACGATTCCTTATGCATCACCACACTCACCAACTCAACCTGACACGTGGGTACGTCGTTCATCACGCACCTCCTTTCCCCTCCATGCTATACTAAATGTATGCGAATAGGAATCGACGCCCGGATGTACGGGCCAAAAATAGGAGGAGCGGGCGTTGGGCGCTACGTAGAAGAAATCGTCACGCATTTGCAACAACTCGACACAGAAAACGAGTATGTGCTTTTTTTGCGTCGAGCAAATTTTGACGATTGTGCCATTCCTCCGGCACTCAAATCCCGTTGGACAAAGGTCGTGGCCGACATTCCCTGGTATTCCCTCGCCGAGCAGCTCTACATGCCACGGATCATCTACAAACAGAAGTTGGACCTCATCCATTACCCCCACTTTAACGTTCCCTTACGTGCAAAAACACCTTTCGTGTGTACGATTCATGACCTCATCATGCTCGATCAAACGTGGGCGTCCAGAGCCACCACCCTTGCCCCGTGGAAGTATCAACTTAAACAGTTCGGGCAACAAAAAATCCTCGCCCACATTGCACAACACGCGCGCAACATCATCACGGTGAGCGATTATGCAAAAGGACAAATCATCCACAGGTTAAACATCTCCCCAGACCGGGTACATGTGGTGTATAATGGTGTTGAAAGCGCAGCAATCTTAGCGCAAAAACAAAACAAACAGACCGCGCGCTCCTTGCCATTACCGCCAGGCGTTCAAACACCGTTTTTTCTCAACGTCGGCAACCCGTATCCTCATAAAAATATCGAAACGCTACTCCATGCGTTTAGCTTTTTTGTGAAGGAACACCCCGAAGCGCATCTCGTCCTCGTTGGACCTCGCAACTCCTTTACGCAACAATTAGAAGCCGAGGCACGAGAAATAGAGATTCCAAGCAACCGTGTGCATTTTCTCGGTTTTGTCGACGACACCATGCTCTCCAACCTGTATTCGCAGGCGAGCGTGTACGTGATCCCTTCAAAACTCGAAGGATTCGGCATCCCTCCCCTGGAGGCACTGAGTCACGGAACACCTGTAGCAGCGTCTCGTGCAAGTTCGATCCCAGAAATCTTGGGACCGGCAGCCACCTATTTTGATCCAAACGATATCGAAGATTTGTTTGCAGCCATGGAGACATTGCTCACAAACAAGCAAGAGCGCATTCGCGTTCTCAGTGCCAGTCATGACGTGCTCAAGAAATATTCTTGGGACGATCACGCTCGCGCCCTTATGGATCTCTACACCATCTCAAGATCCTGAAAACACAGATCCACATGCCAAAACAGACTCCCCGATCGTATCCATCACTGAATCCGATCGCCCACACCTATTTTGAAGACCCAACCGTGCAAGACGAGCAGGTTCTTTCTGTTTTGGAGACAGGCGCTGTGCAATACCCCGTTATTACAACCAACGTCTCACATCCAACGTCCGAATATGTAATCAGGCTTGAGCTCGAGGAATCAGAGGACGCACCAGCCATTGTGGGGTCCAACCTCCTCACCGCGCAATCGCTAAAGCCCGAAATTGCGCAGGACACAACCGGTCACTTAATCATGCACACATCTGAGGCGCTTACACAGGTCGGTGAATCTGCGATTGTGTCTCTCCCCTCCCACGCGCCTCGTACGTTTAATGCTGCGCCCGTTACCGACATCGCGGTAGACGATTTGATTCAGCAATTTGAATATTTTACAGACGCCGAGTCAGACCAGCCCATAGAGGTAGAACTTATTGGGCAGGAACCGCTTGTTACATTTGACGAGTTGATCGACGACATTGCTCTCGCGGAAGCGCTTGCCGACCTCCCCGCCGAGCCTGCCGCACGAGCCTCAAAAACTCGCAAGGCCAAACAAACCACACGTCGTATATTGCCGGTTGGATGGACCAAGACTCTTGCGGTGTTTGTGGGCCTTTCCTTTGCTGTTGTGTTGCCAATTCACGCCGTTACCACCATTCACACCGTGGAGAATACGCAGGGATCAATCGTTGCGCGTGGTCTTGCGGCAGTAGAGGCAATCGGAAGCGGTGCATCTGCCACGGCAGATCAAGATTTTCAGGGTGCGGCCGTCTCCTTTTCTCAAGCAGCCGATTCTCTTGAACAGGCACAGAAAGAATTGAGCCACGCAGAAACGCAGCTCTTCGGAATTGCCGACATGCTCCCTTCCACAGGAGGAGAGATTAAACTCGCACAACGTATGCTCTCGGCTGGCGAGTCTCTTTCTCGGTCCGCTGCCACGCTTAGCAACGGAATGCAGGCTGTTGCCAATCGAACTACAGAAAGCCCCGCGGCAGCTGTGGGACTGTTTGATGTCTATGCAGAAGATGCGCTCCCAGATCTTTGGGAAGCAAACGATACCCTTAACTCAATCAAAATCACCTCTGTCCCCGCAGAACATCGCGGCACCGTGCGTGATATTCAACAGCTCATCTCAGGAACCGCACAGTCTTTGCAAACGTTTCACGATTCATCGAACGCCATCGCCACCCTATTGGGTGACAAGCACCGTCAACGTTACCTCGTGCTTTTTCAAAACAATACCGAGCTCCGACCAACGGGTGGCTTTTGGGGGTCCTTTGCAGAGATCGACATCTTAGACGGTAAATTAGATCAAATCACCATCCCCGGCGGTGGAACCTACGACGTCCAAGGTCAGCTCCTCAAACATGTAGCCGCGCCTGAGCCGCTTCAACTCTTGCGCGCACAATGGGAGCTCCAGGACGCTAACTGGTTCCCCGACTTCCCTACCAGTGCACAAAAGGCCATGTGGTTTTATGAGCAAAGCGGCGGTCCAACGGTAGACGGTGTGATTGCCGTTAACGCGAGTCTTGTTGCAGATCTTATAGATGCAACGGGCGAGATTAACATGCCTGCCTATAACATAGCCGTTGACGGAGAGACGTTCTTGTTCCGCACGCAAAAACAGGTGGAGTTAGATTACGATCAAGTTGCAAATCAACCAAAATCCTTTATTGGAGACTTGGCGCCCGTGCTCATGCAACACATTCTTGAGAGTCGCGGCGAAGATTTTTTGCATGTAGCCGAGATTATGAGTGCCGGTCTTAACGACCGAGACATTCAGATGTATCACAGCGATTTCGAGATTCAAAAGGCCATCACAACACTTGGATGGGATGGAGCGATCCTTGGAAACACAGGAGATTACCTCATGGTAAGCCATACAAATGTTGGCGGTGGTAAGACGGATGGGGTGATTGATGATGCGATCAGTGTGGAGAGTACCGTGCGCGACGATGGTCGTATTGAGAACTTAGTAACGATTGAGCGCACGCACCACGGTCTTAAAAGCTCCACGTTTTCTGGGCTCAACAACGTGAGTTTTACCCGGATCTTTGTTCCTCGCGGCAGTACTCTGTTGAGTGTAACCGGCGCACAACCGCCAGACACACGTTTGTTTGAATCCACAGAAGGTCTTACAGAGGATCAAGACTTAGTGCGCGTAGAAAAAAGCTCCGTGGACGCAAATACAGGAGCCTACATCGCCGAAAGTTTTGGGAAAACAAGCTTCGGTCATTGGATTCAGACGCGACCAGGCACAACGTCCTCTCTCAGCTTCCGCTATCTATTGCCCGAGGATATTTTGGACGAACCACAACAGGACTTCCTATCCTCCGCAAAACGATTTGTGGGAATTCCAGAAACCGTCCGACACAGCATCCTCTTCCAAAAACAGCCAGGTGTGAGTTCGCGCATCACACACTATTCCTTTGATCCCGGCATACCCTTCCGTCCCCTCTGGTCCACGGACGACAACGTCACGCAAATGGATCTCCCTACAAACACAGATGGATTCTTTGGCATGGTGCTCGAACGAAAATAGCTATGCGTCACGAATCATCGCACAAGAAAAATAAGAAACACTCCAAGAAGCACACAGAACACAAAACTGCTTCGCCTGTTTTACATACAGCAGAACACCACACATCACACACGCACGCGCATAAAGGACGCACACACACGGAAGAAGATGCCGTGGAACCTCGCAACGTCGAGCATGAGTTGCGAACCATCTACGCACTGGACCCAGAGGAAAAAGACCTTATGGACATGTCAAAATTGGACATCGTCAAACAGCCTTTTGTACGCAGGATCCTTATCGCCACCCTTCTCCTTCTTATTGCCATTGGAGCTGGTATTACCGGTGCGTTGTTGCTGAATAACCCTTTTGGGGCAGGACAAACACAGGTTCTCACCTTTGACATTACAACATCCAAGGAGCCTATTGTCTCGGGTCGAGAAACCGTGATCACAATCCCCTACGCAAATCCAAGCTCCGTGCCGATCGCGGAGCTCGAGGTAACGGTGCACGTACCAGACAGTTTTGTGCTCGCGCAAGCAACGCCAGAACCGATCAAGACAGCACCTCTTACCTGGGCCATTGGCTCTGTTGCTCCACACGCACAAGGAACCATCGAACTACACGGTACATTTTATGAGACGCCCGGAACGGCCATTACAATTCAAACGATTACGCGCTACGCGCCGGCAAACTTCAGCTCGCCGTTTGAGGATATCGAATCAGAAAGTATCTTAATTGAAGAAAGTATTTTCCAAACCTCCATCACGGGACCAGACCGTGCTGTTCCTGGAGAATCCGTTACCTATACCGTCGTGGTTGAACAATCGGAAGAGACACCGCAAACAAACGTTGAGTTACGACTTGCCCTTCCAAACGGATTTCATACCAACGAGAGTAGCGCCAAACCCGATATAGAAGGCATCTCCATCTGGACCATTTCGGAACTTATAAATACGGAACCTTACACGCTCACCCTTAAGGGAACATTCGCCTCCGACGCCGAGGGTGATCAGCCGCTCACCGCCACAGCCGGGGTACATCTACACGATCAATTTATTGCGCAACGCGAGGCTACTTTTACCTCACATGTACTCGCCAGTGATTTCGCCCTTTCTCTCATTGCCAATGGTCAGACAGGTAACAGTATCTTGCTCCCGGGCGACGATCTCACGCTCAACGTCTCGTTGGATAACCGTGGAGAGGAAATAGCTGAAGCGTTAACTATCGAGCTGTTTATTGATGCAGGCACAGACCGCGTGCGATTAGAAGATCGAAGCGGCATTCCAAATGGAGATGTGTACGGCAATAAGATCAATTGGGACAAGCGAGATATGAATCGGCTCGAGACATTACGCGGCGGAGAAAGTGCTTCGATCGACGTTGCTATTCCAACACGCGAAACGGGCGCCACTACAATCAAGTTGCACGCCGAGGCGCGTGTTACCACAGTGGGAGACATAGAGATTAATCGAACTATTGTCTCGAGCCCTATCACCATTCGCATTGCCTCAGACCTCTCGGGAAGTTCCAGCGCGCAGTATTACAACGCGCAAGGTGTGCCGATTGGGTACGGGCCCCTTCCCCCTCAGGTGGGCGAGGAGACGTCCTACCGCGTAACATGGACCGTCGTAAATGCGCTTAACGACGTAGAAGATGCGGTAATGGTTGCAGCAATTCCGTCGGATTCCGTCTGGGGAGGACTTGTCTCCGTAACACAGGGAACGGTCACCTACGACTCAGTAGGCAATCGCGTACGGTGGGCCATTGGAAATCTGCCAACAGGTACGCCGCCACCTGTCGCGATATTCGACATGCATGTTAAACCAACAAGCGCCGACCTCAACACCTTTCTCGATCTCTTGGGTGTGAGTTCTATAACGGCCGTCGATGTCACCACAGGATCCACCGTTAGTGCCACCGCGCCGGCACTCACATCAGAGATTGCAAACGACGCGCACGCAGAGAATAAAGGAATCGTTGTAGAATAGCACAAGACCCAGCCTAGCTGGGTCTTGACTTTTTGTTGTATACTGATATAACCATCACAGAAAGGGGGACCCACAATGGGCCACACGCAGTCGAGGTCGAGGGAAGCAGATCGTGGAACCTACACCATCCTGAAAGGGGGAGGAGGTAAGAGGGGCGTCGAGATCACCGAGGTGAAGATCATGGGTGACATCCAGACGATGCCGTACATGAGGAAGATGGTGCCGAGCTTCGGACTCACCTGCTTTCTGGTGGTGACGAGCAACGGAACGTCGGCGGGGACCAGGAGGTACGTGGACACCGGGATCAACCTGGTGCGCAGGCACGGTATCTCTCGAGCCGCCGTCTGCGAGATCATCAACTCTATGCGAAAGAGCAGGGGGGAGGAGCCGCTCGTCTGATTCGCAACATCAACGTACGCCCGGTCGACGAATCTGTCGGCCGGGCGTGCCTTTTTTATCTGAACCGTTTTACCAAAGAGTAGACACCGTACCAAAACGGATTCACCACCACATCTACCGTCTGCGGCATCTCTACCATCTCACCACCAAACCCCTGTTTAAATCGCGTCACACCCGCCCACGGATGGTCTACAGCACTCTCCGGCGCAACACCCCACCAATCGTAGGCAAAAGTTTCTTTAAATGACGCGTTTTGTAGCAACTTCCAATGCAACAAATAGGGAGCCATGAGTTGCTTATTATTGTCCGACGACGCGCCATGTAAATACGTGCGTGTGCCGTTCCAGTCGATCATCAAATTCGCCGCCAACACTTCCTCATCCAGCTTGGCCATGGCAATAAACGCCCGAGGCGCATCCCCCTCTCCATTAAGACAATCTAAAATCGCGCGATAATGGTCCTTGGCATGTGATCGAATCTTGTGTCGCTTGTAAGTCGCCTCTGTTAACGCTATAAACGCCTCAAATCCCTCTTCCCCAGCATCAAGGATCACCTCTACTCCCTTTCTCTCGGCAAGACGGATATTGTACCGTGTTTTGGTATGCATCTCCGCCAGCAGAGCTTGATCATCTGCGTGCACATGCGTAATCAGTGTATGAGCCGGCTGCACCTCTCCTGTTAGTCTTCCAACGATCGGTCTACACGCATCCACGCGTAAAAATACATCCTGTTCTCGAAGCTGTTTGAGGCGCGTTACAACATCCCGTTCCGCTTCATGCGATATTCCGAGCGGTCCCCGTCCAATATAGCCATACTGTTTTCCAAACGGAAGTGACATCGTTACAAGTTGGCATTGTGCCTCGTTTCCCTGGTATCGATCCACCGTCATTCCCTGGAACTGTTTGACCATTCCCCATTCCCACGATTGCAAAAACGCCCCACTTCTGGGTGCGTGTTCCATAACAAACAGGTTCCAATCTCCTTTTTCTTTAATTGTTTTCATACAAATAGGCAAAACGCATCAGCCTTGTCTCAATCATAACATGTTTAAAAAAAGATGGCGGCGCGCCACCCCTCTGAGATACGTTTGGACAATTTGTAAATTCCCGTGATCTTGTATCAATCACCCTATAGGAGCTCGCAAACAAAATAGCCAGCATCAATCAAATGCCGGCTATTTTGATAAATCCGTATGGTCTCTATCCAAGTCAATTAGGCTGTCTGTCGTTTATGATCATTTATGCGCATCCTTTATCGCATCGTGCGCTACAAAGAAATAGTCAGAGCCGCCTTCAACTTTTCTTCCATCGACACAAGCCCTTCCGGAAGACCATTCGCCATACTGCGCGCCTCCTGCGTAGCATAGCCTAAACTCATCAACGCGTCGATCAGTTCTTGATTTGTAGATGTCTGCTCCGTTGCATCCTCGTCCATCACAAGCGATCCCTTTAACTCCAATACAATCTTCTGCGCCGTCTTCTTCCCCACTCCCGGGATCCGTGTCAAAAAATCCACCGACCCCTCCATGACGTTGCGACGCACCTCCTCCGGCGTGCTCACACCCAAGATTTTTTGCGCGACTTTTGGGCCTACACCGTTCACCGCGATCAACTTCCAAAACAGTTCCAGTGCATCGCGACTTTCAAAGCCAAATAGTTGATGTGCGTCGTCGCGAATCACCTCGTGCGTCCAGATGGTCACCTCGTCTCCCAGTTGATAGCGCACCGATAAGGACAGCGATACACCCACGGCATATCCAACACCTTGGACATCGATCAACATCCAATCGATATTCGTATCCAGCACGGTTCCACGTAGTCGCATGATCATATTACAGCCCAATCATGGTTGTTCCCTCCGACATCTTTACTTCCGCCGTCTGCGTCGCATCTCCCAACCCACGCACGATTGCCTTTGCGTTCACACGTGTCGCAATCTCCTCAAAGGATGCCTCGAACGTCGCAATGACATCCGCGTTATCTGACTCCCAATAGAACGTAATTACGTCATCACGCTGCAATCCCGCGTCTTTTCGCAAGGCGTTTCCCTGTCGCTGCAACTCACGCACGATTCCTGCCTGGCGCAGCTCTGGCGTCAAAACGGTATCCAACGTCACGCTCGTCTCCCCCTGTTCCCAGGTAATCGACTGCACATTGACCTCGTCACGAATAATCTCCAAGCAGACTTCTGGCAATTCCTTCTCTGACCGCACCACAGCCGACTGCAGGATTTGTCGCACAGGAATTTTGGCCTCCGTCCGCTGATCCAACACGCGCGTCACCAACTCTCGCACCGTTTTCATGGTTCCCAAAATCTCCGTGTCCTGAAAATCAAGATCATCCGCCATCGGCCACAGCGCCAAATGCACGGAGTCCTCCTCAGGGCGATCCGCAATACCACGGTAAACCTCCTCAGCTATAAACGGCGTAAACGGAGCAATCAAACGCGCGAGCATCTCTAACACGCGATACAACACACGCGACGCCACACGAAAATCTTCGGACGATCCATCCTTAAACCGATCACGACTGCGACGCACATACCATTGTGACAATTCCGTGACAAAGTCCTGCAGCTCGCGCGCGGCTGGCGCAAGTTCATACGCATCCATCGAAGCCGTGACGCGCTCGCGTGTCTGTTGCAACAAGGCGAGGATCCATCTATCGAGTGGGTGTAACTCCTCTGGCTGCACAATCTCTGGGACTGCGTGCACAAAGAGTTGATAAAAACTCAAGACGTTATTCAACGTTCCAACAAACTTGTTGGAAACCTCTTTGACGCCCGATTCCTTAAACCGCAAGTTCTCTGCATTCACTACCGGCGAGCTCATCAAATATAATCTGAGCGCATCGGCGCCATAACGATTGACCACCTCCATAGGGTCTGGGTAGTTCTGCAAACGCTTACTCATCTTCTTCCCGTCTTCGGCCATTACGAGCCCGTTGACAATCACGTTCTTAAACGAAGGCTTCTCAAACAAAATTGCGGACAACACATGCAGAGAATAAAACCATCCGCGCGTTTGGTCCTGCCCTTCGGCAATAAAATCTGCAGGCAATCCTGCTTCAAACTTTTCTTGATTTTCAAACGGATAATGCAACCGTGCGTACGGCATAGAGCCCGACTCAAACCAACAGTCTAACACCTCGGGGATACGCGTGTAGCGTTTTCCGTCTTTCTCAAACGTAATTTTATCCACAATATGCTTGTGCAAATCCTCAACCTTTTGCCCAGACAACGCCTCAAGTTCTGCGACGGATCCAATCACCATCACCTCTCCATCTTCCGATTTCCAAACAGGCAACGGTGCGCCCCAGTAGCGACTTCGACTCACCGACCAATCACGCGCCCCTTCCAACCAGTTCCCAAAGCGACCGTTCTTCATGTTGTCCGGCACCCACGTGGTTTGTTGATTCAACGCGAGCAACTGATCTCGCATGGCCGACACGCGAATATACCAAGAATTAGTGGTGTAATTGAGCAACGGTGTATCACAACGCCAACAAAGCGGATAGCTGTGTCGCAATTGTTTTGTCATGTACACCGATCCATGCCCCGCCAAATATTCCAAAATATTTTTATCGCTTGGCTTGGCTTGCAACCCTGCAAACCCCGTCACGTCTTCCGTAAATGTTCCGTCGATATTTACATGACGAATAATATCGAGTTGCTCCGCCTGTCCCACATAAAAGTCGTCCTCTCCAAAGCCTGGAGCAATATGCACAATGCCAGTTCCCTCATCTGTGGTCACAAACTCGGCCGCAACAACACGAAACGCATTTTTACGATCGGCAAAATATGGAAACAATGGCTGATAGTGCTTTCCGATTAAATTTGCGGCCGACAATTCCTCAATCACCTCGTACTCACCATCCATCACCGCCTCCAATCGCTCCTTTGCCACGATCAAAAATTCGTGACGCTGTTTAACTTTTACATAGGCAATCTTTGCTCCAACGGCAAGCAACATATTCCCTGGCAACGTCCATGGTGTGGTGGTCCAAGCAAGCACAAACGTGTCCTCTTCATCCGTTAATTTAAACCGAACCGTCACGGACGTGTCTGTAATATCGGCGTAATTAGATCCAGATTCTGAAGAAGACAACGTGGTGGCACAGCGCGGGCAGATGTGAATCGGTCGATACCCTTCATACAACGCTTCTTTTTCCCAAAGCGTCTTAAATGCCCACCAAACGGACTCCATGTAATTTGTATCCATGGTGCGATAACAATGCTCCATGTCCACCCAACGACCGAGCCTATAAACCACCTGCTCCCACACATCCGCATATTCCAACACGCGTGCCCTACAAGACTCGTTGAATTTATCAATCCCAAACGCCTGAATTTTATCGCGCGAGCCCAAATCAAGATCTTTCTCAATTAAGTTCTCAATCGGTAATCCATGACAATCCCACCCCCACACACGCTCGACGCGTTTTCCGCGCATCGTCCAATAGCGCGGCACAACGTCTTTCATGGTTCCGGCAACAAGGTGGCCATAATGCGGCGTTCCCGTTGCAAACGGCGGCCCATCGTAAAACACAAATTGATTGTCCTCCGGTCGCTCTTCTACGGAACGTTCAAAGATTCGGTTCTTTTTCCAATATTCCAGCACATCCTGTTCGCGGGCGTCTGCTCCTTTGCGTTCTGCCATAACTCTGTAGGCGTTACGTATTAGTTCTTATAGATTAGCCTAGTTCTTGCATTATATCAATGGTTGATCCGAAAGAGCGAGTCTCATGTTATACTGCCCTTATATGACTATTTATCTTGGCGGAGATCATGCAGGCTTTGACCTGAAAGAACAGTTGGAGGCATGGCTGTTGGATTTAGAATATACGGTAAAAGACCTCGGAAACGTGGAGTACGACCCACAGGACGACTACCCTGATTTTGGGCACGCGGTAGCCGAGGCTGTCGCACAGAATCCTGAGTCCTGCGGCATCCTTTTGTGTGGCAATGCCGAGGGTGTGTGCATTGTGGCCAACAAAACCGACGGCATTCGTGCGGGCATTGGATATTCCGTAGAGGCAATCCAATCCGCGCGCACAGAAGACGATATCAATGTCCTCTGTCTCGCCGTTCGACTAATCGATTTACAACTCGACGAGGCGCAACTGCGTGTAAAGACCTTCCTCGCCACGCCATTTGAACCCGCCGAGCGCCGCGTGCGTCGCCTCAATAAAATTCAAGACATCGAGGAGCAAAACTAGCAAGTATGCAAAAGATGTTTTTTATTATCCCGGGATTTACCCATGAGATAACCAATCCGCAATACACGTGGCTAAAACGGCACCTCACATCTCTAGGTTACAGCGTAAAGATCGTTCCGATCAGATGGAAACGTCACGTGATGTCGGATCACCTACAAGAATTTCTTGCGTTTTTCGATACACACAAAACAGAAGAAAATCACGTGCTTGGATTCTCCTTTGGCGCCATGATTGCGTTTCTCTCAGCACCACAAACACAACCAAAACATCTTTATCTTTGTTCTCTAAGCCCCTA
Source organism: Candidatus Uhrbacteria bacterium CG10_big_fil_rev_8_21_14_0_10_50_16 (assembly GCA_002774875.1). Classification (NCBI taxonomy): domain Bacteria; phylum Candidatus Uhriibacteriota; species Candidatus Uhrbacteria bacterium CG10_big_fil_rev_8_21_14_0_10_50_16. The sequence continues at coordinate 112,537 of PCYM01000006.1, read as the reverse complement.
CTTTGCAGAAGATCTCAAATTTCTCAAACCGTCATGGCAAGCCTACATCGGAACCAGAAGAATGATCGATTTCAAAAGATATCGATCCCTTTCCACAGCAAAATTGATCTCATCGGACACGTCTGTCTTTTGCGGTGAGCAAGAGGGTGAAAAATATCCGCAACTTCTTAAACGATGTCATCAAGTCGCCACGACTCTCCTGCATGGTTTATACACTCTTGTAGAGCGTGCACCACACCAACTTGATTTTCCAACCTATAAACAAACCCTCAAACAAGCGATTCACTAATCTATGGCCATTATCCTTCCTGCAATTCTTGTGCAGACCGCACAGGAATTTGAAGAACACATCAACCTTCTCCCAGAAGACGTGGATACCGTGAGCGTGGATATTATGGATGGAACGTTTGTGGAGACCTCCAGTTTCCGAGATGCAAATACCATCCGCAACATCGACACATTCATGCAGTACGAACTGGACCTTATGGTAGACGACCCCCTGCCAATTATTGAGGCTTGGGCGAAACTTCCACAAACCATCCGCGCGATTGTCCACGCAGAACTCAAAACAGACATGCGTGTGCTCCTTCAGGAGATTAAGAAACACAAATTAGAGGTTGGAATCGCCCTCTTACCACAGACCCGTATCGCCGACATTGAGCATCTCCTCAACGAGGTAGACATGGTCCTTATCCGTGGCAACGAACCTGGCTATTCTGGTAGAGCATTCAATCCGCTCATGTTAGAAAAGGTACGCGAGTTGGAACAAGACTATCCTCACCTGCTCATAAACGTCGATATTGGTGTGAATGCGGAGACGATTCCGGAGATTATAGAAGCCGGTGCCACCCATCTCTCGGTCAACAGTGCCATTTTTAAACAATCCGATCCGCTCGTCGCCTTGCGTGACCTACAAAGACTTGCACGACCGTAACCTGTGGAAAACCAGCCTCAAAAGAGCCCAAGTGGCTCTTTTCTGTTTATTTGCGGCATGCTATACTTTTGTTTACGTATAGAAATACACATAACCCACCTATGAAAAAAGTCCTTGCGACACTATCCATCCTGGGCGTGATCGGTGCCCTTCTCCTTTCCGGACAGCCACGTGCAAACGCAGAGGTTGCCCTTCAGCCAGGAGATTTGATCCGCGGCGAAACCTACACCGCCGTGTACTACTATGGAAACGATGGCTTCCGCTACGTCTTCCCAAACTTTGCAACGTATCAAACATGGTTTGGCAATGACTTTAGCAGCGTGGTCTGGATTACAGACGCACAGCTTGCCAACATCCAGATTGGTGGAAACGTCACCTACAAACCAGGCGGACGAATGATCAAGATCAACACGGATCCAAAGACCTACGCACCAGCATCTGACGGAACCCTTCGATGGGTTACCAGTGAGGCGGTGGCGATTGCACTCTATGGACCAACCTGGAACAAGCAAATCGATGACATCCCAGACGGATTCTTTACCAACTACCAGGTAGGAGATCCAATCAACGCAGCGAGCGATTTTAATCGAACAACGGCAGCCGCCGCGGCAACATCGATTAACGTCGACAAAGGTCTTCACCTCCCTGTTGATGTATCAATCACCGATGCAAACTACGCACCAAACAGTGTGACCATTGAGGCAGGACGCACCGTGCGCTTTACCAACAACGGAACAGAAGCACATACGGTCACAGGCGATGATCTTGGATGGGGAACCGGAACCATGCAGCCAGGGCAATCATACGTACAGCAGTTTGATACAGCAAAGACGTATACGTTCTTTGATAGCTACAACTCACAGTTGACGGGTGCAATCTTTGTTCAATAAGCTCTATAAACACCGCCTCCGGGCGGTGTTTTGGTTTACGATGTCTACAAGTATCGTTGTGAGTTACCCCTCCCTCCGCAGGCGGGCACGCGTAGGGAAGGATCTCTTCATGTCATCCTGAGCGGAGTGAGTTGTATGAACGGAGTCGAAGGACCCCGGCCGTGCTATAAAAGAGAGATGCTCGCGATCAGATCCAGCCCTTCGCCCCCAAGAACACGTGTGTTTTGAAAGATGGAGCCTATGCAGAGTCTCTTTAAAACGCATGTGTTTGAAGATGAGGATACTCGGCGAAGGAATCAAGAACATTTAGAGCAACACATCAGTCGTCCCCTACCATTACCCATTTTCCATTTCCTATAACCCACCATCTTCCCTATCTCCCAGCCCCCAATTTTGTTATACTCTACTTACTATGCTTACTATTCACGACGAGGAGGTTCGTGCAATCGAGGATCGCGCGCAGGAAATGCGACGTGACCTTATTAAAATGCTCACGCATGCCGGGTCCGGTCACTCTGCTGGCCCACTTGATTTGGCAGAAATTTTTGCAACGCTTTATTTTCATGTCATGAGTTACAAACGCACGATGCCAAACTGGAAACATCGTGACAGGTTGTATTTGAGTTGCGGACACGTAGTGCCCATTCAATACGTGGCCATGGCCCATGCTGGGTTTTTTCCTAAGAAAGAACTTATGTCTTTGCGTCGGTACGGAACGCGCCTGCAGGGTCACCCAGAGTACGGTGTTCTCCCTGGAATCGAGAACACAAGCGGTCCCCTTGGCAACGGATCCTCGCAATCCTGCGGTGCAGCCTATGCGCTTCGCATGAACAAATCACGCTCACACGTTTATTGCATCCTCTCCGACGGCGAGTTAGAAGAAGGCATTACCTGGGAATCTGCCATGTTTGCTGGCAAAGAAAAGCTACACAATATGACCTGGATTATTGATCGCAACAACATCCAGATTGACGGACCAACGGAAGTTGTAATGCCTCTCGAAGGATTACGCGCCAAGTTTGAAGCCTTCAACTTCCATGTTATGGAAATCGATGGTCACAACGTGCGAGAGATTGTGGACGCCATTGGCCAAGGTCACGCCGTTACTGAGAAACCTACCGTGATTATTGCACACACCATTCCAGGTAAGGGCGTTGATTTTATGGAGTACGATTATCACTGGCACGGGAAACCACCAAATCCACAAGAAGCACGTGCTGCATTGGCACAATTGCGAACGCTCGATGGAAAAATTGATAGCGAATGTAACTAATATGACAAAAAAAGAATGGATAATTGGTGCGTTAGTGCTCGTGGGAGCATGTGCGATCGCGCTTGTAAACGGGTCTCCTTCGCTATTTGATGCCGCCAGTGGCACGGAACTGACAAAGGCAAGTTTTGGTATGCCCTCTCCCATGATGGATGGTGCTCGATACGCCGAGAACGATATGATGTTGGCCTCAGATGGGTTCTATGGAGAACCACCAACCGCCGGTGAAACGGCTGCCACGGCAGATCAACGCGTCATTAAAACAGGGTACGTCACATTACAAGTGGAAAGCGTACAAACAAGCATCGACACGTTAAGCCAGCTCGCAGAAACACTTGGTGGGTTTGTACAAACATCCAATGCCGGGGAAAATTACGATGGAACGCGCTATGGATTTATTACCATGCGCTTCCCCGCCGATCAGTACACTGCCGCAATGCAACAGATCCGGTCCGCAGGAATCAAGGTTCTTGATGAGTCAACCGACGCGCAAGATGTCACGGAGCAGTTTACCGATCTCCAAGCACGATTAAACGTCGCACAGGGTGAAGAACAAGCGTATCTCGTATTATTAAATCGATCCGGTTCGGTCAGTGATTTGTTAAGTGTGCAACGCGAGCTCTCCAACGTTCGTGCACGTATCGAGAGCTTACAAGGACAAATCCAGTACTTGGACAATCACACCAGTTACTCAACCATCAGCGTCACCCTCCAAGAACGCGAACATGTTGCGCTTCCTACCAAGCCATTCCAACCCGGAGAAACGCTGTCTGTTGCACTGCAAAGTGTCGTGATCGTGTTCCAATTCCTTGTTGAGGCAATTATATGGATCGTAATCCTCGGCGTCGGCGTCGCCCTTCCGATCGGATTGGTCGCCTGGCTTGTAACACGCGCCGTCCAGCGAAAACAAAAATAGTACCTATGGCCGCTTCTCGAAAACCCGCTCTCTCCCCCGCTACGTATCGCAAGGACGTCAAACGCATCCCCACACGTTTTGGGTACGGTGATGGCGTGGTCGAGGCGGGCAAGAAGAACGAGAACGTGGTTGTGTTGTGTTGCGACCTTACCGAATCAACGCGCAGCCTCCAATTTAAGGAAGCGTTTCCGGAACGATTCATTCAAATGGGAATTGCCGAGCAAGCCATGGCAGCTATTGCGGGTGGGCTGGCGCTCGAGGGAAAAATTCCGTTTATTTCCAGTTACGCGGCCTTTTCTCCTGGTCGCAACTGGGAGCAAATTCGACTTTGCGCCGCGATTCAAAATCAGCCAATTAAAATTATGGGGGCTCATGCCGGTGTCTCGGTCGGTCCCGATGGCGCCACGCATCAGATGCTAGAGGACATTGCACTCATGCGTGTGCTTCCTAACCTCACTGTTATCTCTCCCTGCGATTATTTAGAGGCAAAGCGTGCCGTCGAGGCAAGTATTGCTATCAAAGGACCCGTTTATATTCGATTTGGACGTTCTGCAACACCCTCATTTACAACCACTAAGACCCCGTTTCAAATTGGGCGCGCAGAAATTTTTAGAGAAGGTTCGGACGTCGCTATTATTGCTACGGGTGCGCTTGTGCATCAGGCTCTCCTCGCGGCGAAGCAGCTGGAGGAGAAGCAGATTCATGCAACAGTCGTCAACTGTCACACGATCAAACCGCTCGACCACAAAACAATTGCTGCCGTGGCAAAAACTTGTGGCGCGGTCGTCACGGTTGAGGAGGCGCAGATTACAGGTGGGCTTGGAGGCGCTGTAGCCGAATGTCTCGCACGCTATCAACCAACACCTATGCGATTCGTTGGAATGCAGGATCAATTCGGAACCTCTGGGGACCCAGAGCAGCTCATCAAAGAATTTCATTTAGACCAGACGGAGATTGTAAAACAGGTTTTGTCCGTGCTTAACGACAAATAATAGAAATCTGCACAATCGTTATGCACAACTCAGCATACGTGGGTGTGGATTTTTTGTTATACTCTCTCTATCACTAAACTTTTTTATGAAGAAAACATTTCTTTCGTCCGAGTGGGTCTTACGTGTTGGCGTTTTTGGAACCTTTTTGGGACACGGCGTCTTTGCCTTACAGCAGAAAGCGGGGTGGTTTGAGTACTTCTCCGCCGTCGGCATTCAGTATGATTCTGCCGCGACGCTCTTAATTCTCATCGGATGTCTAGATCTTCTCATCGCGGCATTTGCGTTACTCAAGCCGGTAAAGATTGTACTTGTCTGGGCGGCATTCTGGGGATTGGTAACAGCGCTCATTCGTCCAATCGCCGGCGAACCCGTTTGGGATTTCATCGAGCGAACCGCAAACTGGGCCGCTCCCCTTGCCCTGCTTCTTATGCATGGACTTCCAAAAAAACCAAAAGACTGGTTTCGTTTGTAATAGATTCGTATATCATTTGAGCCTATTACTTCCAAACAAAACACCGACGATCGTCGGTGTTTTGTTTTGGTGATTCCTAGGTTCAACCAACGTCTAAGACATATTCCTATTTCAAGAATACGGCGATCATCGCACATGTGAAAAATAAGATACACACAGCAATTATTAAATCAGCGATCTGATCCCTATAGTTGCTCATGCACAGAGGCAACAGATACTGGCGAAACGGACACATTAATCGTTGCTAAAAACCCATACGTTTCATCACCAACACTACTTGTCATTTGGAATGCACGTGTGCTTCCTGTTGGGGATGTTACAATAACAGAGCATGTCCCTGCTCCAGTGACGATGGATCCTGGGTCATAGTTTGTATCAATTGCCAGCCAAATAAGCACCTCGTCTAGGCAGCTCTCTACTGCCCCTCTCGCAAGGCGACCATTTTGCTCATTCACCTGCAGCGCACTTCTGCGAATCGATATCACCGCAAGCGACACTGTTACAAACAACAGCACAAGACCAACAACAATCACCACAAGAAGTGCAACAAACCCATCTGGTTTTTTTGAGATCATAGTTCTGATGTTGAAGGCAACAAATGGTACGTCGCTTCGAACAATTGCGCTGGAGCGGTGTAGGCATTCACCACAACGGCCGCGTCCAAAATACCACGGATACGCACGTCCGTAAGCACCCCCGCCGAATCCCGCACCGGATCCACAACCCAGGAAGAAACGGTGATCGTGCGATCGGTCACCCACTCAGGATCTGCCGCCCCACGTGTAAGACGCAGTCGCTCCACCGTTACAGAAACCCCATTAAAAAGCACCGTGTCGTTTACCACCTCCAGGGTAACCTGGTTACCATCTGCATCTAGGTAAATTAAACGGCTTGGATCAACGCTAAGTGTGGATGCTGACACGCGGATTAATTGCGCCTCTGTCAATTCATGTCGTAGGGACCAATCAATCGTAGAACGTGTACGCGTGGAGTACACAACCGACCCTACTTGTCCCTGCGCACGCGACAATCGCACAACAATCCCAACAAAACTTCCCAGCAACAATGAGAGGATGCCAATATAAATGATAAGTTCCATCAACGTGAATCCGCGTTTATTCATATTACGGCGTAAACGGTCCTGAGCTCAACTCGGTACCATCAGTAAAAATCAACGTAATGGTTAGTGTCACGTTTTCCATCTCTTGCGAGAACTGCACCTTGTGCATTTGGTCGCGATTGCCCGGATCAATATTCACATCTACAATATCCAATTCCGCGATAGAATTTTGAACACCCAGTGGCGTTCCCGGCCCCCCAGAGGACCAGACCTTATCCAACTCCAAGAATACCTGATTGATCGTTGCAGAAGAATTCCATTCGAACCGAATTTTATCAATCGTTACCGATTGTGTCCCTGTATTCTCTATATAAACGTCACGTAGTTGCTTTTCTCCTTGCCATCCAGCAATCGTTAGGTCGATCGAGATATTCCCCGCCTGTGCCGGCAGAAAACAGGATCCTTGTGGATTATTCCAGCGTGTTCGATGCGACGTAGAGGTAACGGAACGATCGGCACCGCTAAGCGTCGTCCAAGATGTCTTGCTTTTGAGTAACAAGCTATCCGGATCCACTGTTCCGCCACTCGTTACAACCAAGCAGCTACCATCTCGATAAACAGGTTCAACACTAACAATACGAGTAAAATCATCAATTACCTCCGTTGTGCCAGGTACAACGTTCCACGAAGGGTTGGACCATTCAAGTGCACCCGTTGTTCCTGAGTTCAGATCATCAAAAGAGACACCTTGTAGCGCCGCCAGTCCCTCTTGCGCCAACATCGCCCCACGAGCCTCTACACTTGTCTGCTCAATCATACGTCGTACACGTACTGTTAACGACACAGCAGACACAACCAGCACGGCTGTCAGTCCAATTGCGATCAGTACTTCTACCACTATTGTTCCGCGAGGCCGCTTTTTATTCTCGAACCACATAGCCACTTGGACTAATAATAAGCTTTGTCTCAACACCACCAGCCTGAATAATCATGGATCCATAGTTTGCAGTACTTCCTCGCAAAACATCAAAAATAATTTCATGATCATACCCTGTCGAGACTCCCAAACCAGACAACATTGCCTCAAGGATCTCGACCCCTTCTGGCATGGTGACCGCACGATCTTGAACCGTATTTCGCCCGACAAATGTCTCCCCTGCAAACACCATTGCGTCTGTTAGAACGTGCGTCGTATTATCGTAATCTAGATACACACCCCACGCACTTCCGTCCGTTGCCGTTTGCGCATGTGTCTGTGCCTGACTTATTGCATCAAACAAAAGCTCCACTCCCTGACGTTCCTTTAATGACCGCGCGATGGAGGTCATCGCCATGAATGATGTTCCGATAATCAACACAAACACGCCAATAGAGATAATCATTTCAAGCAGGGTGAATCCTCGCATATGCATATTAAAAGGCACCGACCACCTGATAAATCGGCGAGATCACAGACAATGCCAAAACAGCCACCATGACACCAATAATCACAAGTAGGATTGGTTCAAGAAGGTTTGAGAGGTTACGCATCATGTCGTCCACTTCCTGCTCGTAAAAATCTGCCAAATACCCCATCATCTCTCCCAATAATCCAGATTCCTCTCCCACACGAGTCATACGCGTCATCATCGGCGGAAACGCGCGAGGATATTTTGCCATTTCACTCGCCATCACGCGCCCACGTTTTAACTCCCCTTCCAACTTAACCATGAGGCCACGGTAATAAGCATTCTTGAGCACAGTTGTCGCAATCGGAAGTGCGTCCCCCATCGTTGATCCACTTTGCAGCATTGTTCCAAGTAATCGCGTCATGCGTGTGAGGTTTACGTAGCGCACGATGGAACCAAACACAGGGATATACATTAACGCTTTATGAAAAAAAGGCTGCAGAGCACGAATCTTGCGAATCCCAAGAATTACCGCAACAAACCCAACAGACATGGCGAGTGTCAAAAAGCCATGTTCGTTAATAAACGATGCCAGTCCCAACAACACACGTGTTGTCCACGGCAACTGCACGTTCAACGTTTTAAAAACATCCACCACGTTTGGCAAAATAAAGACGACAATACCAATCGACAAAATAAACCCCCCAATCAATATAACGATCGGGTACATAAGCGCCCCTCGTACTTTCTGTACCAACTCATGCTCTTTTTGTTTTTGTTCCGTAAGGTGATCAAGGTTCTGTTGCAATGTTCCGGAGGCCTCGCCGGCAGCAATGAGGTTGACGTACACCGAGTCAAAGATCCATGGAAACTTTGCAAACCCCGAGGAAAGCGTGTTGCCATCTTGAATCGATTGTTCAATCGCATCCAACACCGTCTTTAACGGACCCGCTTTTGTTTGACCACCAATAATTTCCAGCGCGTCCCCTATTGGAATCCCAGAACGCAATAAAACAGCCAAATATTTTGTAAACATTAATCGATCCACATGCGACAAACGTACCGTAAAATGCTGCAACCAGAGCGGCTGCGGTTTTTTAATCTTTCCCACGTTGTCTGTGAGTTTTGTTTTGGACGATCGCATATTATTCACTCATCACACGCACCAACTCCTCTAGCGTCGTAAGCTGTAATCGAATTTTTCTGACACCGTCTTGTGCAATGGTCGTCATCCCCTCTTTTATGGCTGCCTGTTCAATCGTGTCCGCATCCGTATGATCGATGATGAGTTTTTGAATCGTCTTTGTATTTTCCAACACCTCGTAAATTCCGATACGCCCCTTGTACCCCGTATCATTACACGTCGCGCATCCAACGACTTCTGCGACCGCCACCGTTGTCTTGCCGTTTATGAGTTCGCCTGCAAGCGATTCTCCTAAAATCTTCACGACTTCTTCTCGAGAAAGCTCTTTTACTTTATGACAATCATCGCAGACGCGTCGAACCAAGCGCTGCGCAATAGCACAGATCAGCGTCGAAGAAATTAAGAATGGCTCCACATTCATATCAAGCAAGCGCAGGATGGTAGAAGCTGAGTTGTTGGTATGAATCGTTGAAAGCAGTTTATGACCCGTGAGCGCCGCATTCACCGCAATGCTTGCTGTCTCCTCGTCACGAATCTCACCCACCATAATAATATCTGGGTCCTGTCGCACAATGGAGCGTAGTCCTGCCGCGAACGTGAGTTTGGCAGCTGGATCCACCTGACTCTGGTTAACCCCCTCAATGTCGTACTCAACCGGATCCTCGATGGTTGCAATGTTCACCTCACGCGTATTCAAAATCTCCAAAATCGCGTAAATAGAGGTGGTTTTTCCGCTTCCAGTTGGACCGGTAGATAAAATCATTCCCCAAGGACGTCGAATCGCACGTTGGACACGCAATAAATCCTGTTCTGAGAAACCAAGCTCCTCCAGCCCAAGCGAATGAGATGTACTGGAAAGCAGTCGAAGTACGATCTTCTCTCCATTTGTCACTGCAATAACCGATGCACGCACATCTACCTCTCCATCAGAGGTCAAAAATGAATAACGCCCATCTTGAGGCGCACGATGTTCGTCCGTTCGCATGTGCGTCATCAACTTCAACACCGCGACAATTTGTTTATGTAATACCGGGGGTAATTGAAAAAGATCATGCAAGATACCGTCAATGCGAATACGGATAATGGCGAGTTTTTCTTCTGGCTCAAAATGAATATCAGAAGCACGAGCCCTATAGGCATACTGTGTAACAGCCGTAAAAACCTTTACTGCCGTATCGTGCGCAGTGTCATGCGCGGCGAGTAAAATAAGTTTCTCGATATCCTCCTTTGTTGGGACGAGCCCAACGGGTGCGAGCGGCGGCATCTTCTCCGGTTGTTGATTGTCCATTTTTAGTTCCATACACACAGTATACCCCAAATTTCTTCACCTAGAATCCTGACTTCGTCCACAGGCCCAGTGGTATTTGTAGCGATCACCACGTATACTAGGACCATAGTTCATAATTATTCGTATGCAAAAAACAACACATAAGTCTGGTTTTACCCTGGTCGAGCTGCTGATCGTTGTGGCTATTATCGCTATTTTAGCCGCAGCCGTCTTTATCGCATTAGACCCTGTAAAGCGATTTAAGGAATCCCGTGATTCAACGCGTTGGAACGACGTCTCCAGTATTGCAGGTGCCGCAACGTTAAACCAAGTAGACAACGGTGGCGCCTACACGGCCACAATCACTGCGTTGACCGATGATCTCTTCTACGTCATCGGAACAGACGCAACAGGTTGTAACACAACCTGTACCGCGCAGACCACGCAAGCAGCGTGTGTGGACCTCACCGCTCTTGTAACAGATGGATACCTTGGTAGCGTTCCAATGGACCCTAGCACCGGAACCGCCGCAAACACAGATTATTATCTCGCAAGGAATGCAAACGGAACAATAGAAGTTGGTAGCTGCGATCCAGAAGCAGCCGCAACGATTTCCCTCACACACTAAGTGGTTACAAACAGGCAGACACTGCCTGTTTTGTTTTACCTGGTATAATGAAGATACATGTACGACCTATTGACCATTGGGGATATTAAATTAGACGTCTTTATTGATCTTGGAGACGACGCAAAATTGTTGTGCGAAAAAGACACGCGCACATGCGAAATGCGTATCAAGTACGGACAAAAAATTCCGGTGGATTCTGCTGTCTCCATGATGGCAGGATCGGCTCCCAACGTAGCGATAGGTGCACGTCGGCTTGGACTCTCAACGAGCATTTTAAGCGTGGTTGGCAATGACACAACCGCAACACTTGCCCTCGATACGTTAAAAAAAGAAGGTATCTCTACGGATTACATTATGGTCGCAGAAGGAGAACAAAGTAGTTTCTCCGCTGTGCTCAATTTTCAGGGCGAGAGCACAATTCTCGCCGTCCATCATCCTCATACCTACACCATTCCAAGCACAGTTGAGACTCAGTGGATATTCGTGACAGAAATGGGGCCCAATTACCGTTCCCTTTTTAAGGATCTCGTTCGCCTCAAACAAGAAAAGAACCTCAAGCTCAGCATCAACCCTGGCGCAATCCAGTTAGAAGAATTAGACGCAAGCCTCTTTGACCTTATCCGCGTCTGCGATCTGTTGATTGTTAATAAGGAGGAGGCAATGTTATTACTTCATGTAGATTCTAACAATATCTCAGCTCTTCTGCGCGGATTACAGGCAATGGGACCACGCGTTGTTATCCTTACAGATGGTGAGAACGGAGCATTTGGGACGGAAAATGCGGTTATCTATCACGCACCCGTGTTTACAGGTACATGTGTAGAGGCGACCGGTGCAGGAGATGCCATGGCTACAGGCATTCTGGCAGCATTTATTTCCGATTTGGACCTTTCCACAGCACTTACCTGGGGTTCCATCAATGCAGCACAGGTCATTCAATTTGTCGGTCCACAAAAGGGATTACTCACGCGTCAGCAGATTCAGGAGCAGCTCACAACACACGCCTATTCCATTGAAACGCTAAAATCCTAACGACTTTTATGCTCGTCTCCCCAAACGTCATCCTTAAACAAGCAACCAAGAATCACTATGCCATTGGTGCCTTTAACATCAACAATTTGGAGGCGCTTCAAGGAATCGTCGAGGCAGCCGTAGAAGAAAATGCTCCTGTGATTATTCAGACGTCGCAGGGCGCTATTGAATACGCAGGAATGGATTTACTCGGCTCAATGGTTCATACAATAGCAAACGATGTCGATGTTCCTGTTGTCTTTCATCTTGATCACGGCACCAATGTCCGTCTTGTTAAAGAGGCTATTGCAAGCAGCTGGTACACAAGTGTGATGATCGATGGTTCGTCTCATCCTTACAAAGAAAACGTCGCTATTACAAAAGAGATCGTGGCACTGGCGCATGCAAAAAAAATCTGGGTCGAGGCAGAGTTGGGACCTATTCCGGGGAAGGAAGATGATTTGGACGTGCACGCTCGTGACGCGTTCATGACGGATCCTGCCCTGGTAAAACAGTTCGTTAAAGAGACCGGGTGTGACTCACTCGCTATCTCCATTGGCACCGCACATGGAGTGACCAAGTTTCTCGGTGGATCAAAACTCGACTACAAGCGACTCGCACTTATCCGTGCACAAACGTCAATTCCCCTCGTCCTTCACGGCGCAAGCGGAATCCCAGCAAATTTGGTCAACGTCGTTCAAACGTACGGTGCTCACCTTCCAACAGCAAAAGGAATTGCCCCCTCACAAATTCGAAAGCTTATTGCCGGCGGCATTGGAAAGGTCAACATAGACTCAGACCTTCGCCTCGCGTTTACGGGTGCCGTAGATAAGTACATGACGCTTCACCCCGATAATATGGACCCACGCAAGTACCTCGGTGCCGGTCGAGAGGCGATTAAAAAAGAGGTGATGCGTAAAATTCGACTTTTTGGAACTTCTAACACGTGTACATGAACTTCGACGTAATTACCATTGGTGCTGCTGTCCGCGATGTCTACGTACAGAGCAAGGATTTTATTGTCGAAGAACGCGGAACCAACACAATTCCCGAGGCCTGTTTTGTCTTGGGGGGAAAACTGGAGGTCGAGGCTCCCTACTTTTCCTCCGGTGGAGGAGCTACCAATGCCGCCGCAACATTCGCGCATTTAGGGCTTAAGACATCTTGCATCGCTAAAATCGGAGCAGACGATACAGGACGTGACATTATCAATGATCTTCGTACGCACGGGGTCCATACAAATCTTTTAATCTCAACCGACAAAGAACAGACAGGCTACTCGACACTCCTTACGACCAACGATGGACGACGCACGGCACTTGTTTATCGGGGAGCATCGGCAAGCGTACAGGCAAAAGAGCTTCCTTGGGAGAGGATGACCTGCAAGTGGCTGTATCTTAGTAGTCTCAACGGAGACCTTGGATTGCTCAAAAAGATTTTTGCGCATGCTGCCACAAACGACATCCACGTCACATGGAACCCAGGTTCGGCGAGTCTCAAGCAAGGTCTCAATAAACTCGCGCCTCTTCTCAGACGAACAGATATCCTCTCGCTGAATCGCGAGGAAGCCGCACAACTCACACGGCTCGCACCATCGGATTTACGCACGATCATCAAACGACTCAACGAGCATGTTGGTGGAGCAGTCGTTATTACAGATGGGAATCATGGTGCGTATGCATCCAACGGAGGAGAAACGTTCTTCGCCTTTCCAGGCAACATTGCTCCAACAAACACCACGGGTGCCGGTGATGCGTTCGGCTCTGCATTCACGGCAGGAATGATCGTCTTCCAAGATCCGATCATGGCAATACGACTTGCCACCATCAATGCGGAAAGCGTCATTCAAAAAGTCGGCGCAAAAAACGGCATCCTCGATCGTATGCCAGGATCGCGTCGACTTGGTCAAATCCGCGTTGAGCCGTATACTCTCTAAATGATTCGCTCACCGTTTCTTTCTCTACAATTAAGCAGGAATAACATGATCCTATGCCAGACGTACAGCAAACCGCCACGACACAGATTCCCCCACCCAAAGAGGTGATTACTCCTCCCATGCCAGGTCGTGGACCGATGCACAAGCATACAGGGTTTATTATCGCCATTGCACTCACGAGCCTTTTGTTGGTCGGTGCGGCCGTCATGGCATACCTATCCTGGGACACGGGAGCAAAGCTTGCAAAGCAAAATGCCGCGTTACAAACCTCGACGCTTACGCTACAGCAACAAAACAGCGATCTTCAGACCTCACTCGCAAAGGAAATGGATCGACCTGGGCCAATCCCTTTCTATTACACGCAACAAGATGAACCGTTCACAGGGTCTACCGACATTCATGAGGTAGATCAAATCACGGGAGAAGACACAGTTATTCTCACGATCCCGAAGGGAAATAGCCACTTTGAGATAGTCGCTCAACCGCGAACAAAGTGGGATGGACGCATTTTCCTCAACAGGATTGTTGAAGGTGACAATCCAGGATGGACGCTCTATGAATTCAATACCGAGGACGGAACAGAGCTTATTGCATCTTCCGTGCAATCACTTCTCCCCTTTTCTGCGTCTGCGATCTTACTTGCACCAGACCAACATTACGGCGCATTGATCTTTGACACAGCCGATCAATCAGAAGAACCGCATCTGCAGTTTATCGATCTTCTCACCGCAACAACATGGGACGTAAAAACCCTTGGGCGTGACCGATCGTTTGCAGATATGTACTATGAGTTTGGAGGAATTGGTAATTACGCCATGCGCTGGACATCAAATAACTGTATGCGTGTCAATATTTATCAACAAAATGAAGAAGGTAACCGTACGCTCGTAGAAACACCAGAATACTGCCTCTCAGATTTTATTCAGTAAACAGATAGCACACTCATGGTAGAATGGGTGTGCTGTTTTATTTCTTATTCTTTTCTGAATTGATCGAGTAAAGACGATTCGACCGATTCGACCGCCACCTATGCCAAAACGTATTTTTGTTACTCGGCCCATCCCAGACGAAGGTCTCAAACTTCTTAAAAAGAAGCGCTACGAGGTAGACGTTTATTCAAAAGATCAAGCCATTCCTCGCAAGGAATTACTCAAACACCTTAAAGCAAAACGCTACGATGCCGTCTTGTCGATTTTAACGGATAAGATTGATGAAGCAGTCTTTAAAGCAGCGGGAGATCAACTACAAGTCGTTGCAAACTACGCGGTTGGTTTTAACAACATAGATTTAGAAGCGGCAAAGAAGCATAACGTCATCATTACCAATACGCCTGGGCCAGAAATCAATGAATCCGTCGCCGAGCATGTGATTGCCCTTATGTTTGCCCTCGCTCACCGCGTGGTAGAAACAGACGACTATGCACGCGCAGGTTTGTATAAAGGCTGGGGGCCTCAGCTGCTCTTGGGAACCGATATCTCTGGAAAAACATTGGGAATTGTAGGTATGGGAAACATTGGTATGCAGCTAGCACACAGAATGCACGACGGGTTTAACATGAAAATCGTCTACGCCGACGTGGCACACAATACAGAAGCAGAGAAGAAATACGGAGCAACGTATCTAAGCCTCACACAACTTCTCAATACGGCCGATGTTATCTCTCTGCATGTTCCCCTCCTTGAATCGACGCATCATCTCATTGGGAAAAAAGAGCTTGGCCTCATGAAGAAAACGGCGTTCCTTATTAATACGTCGCGTGGCCCCGTGATCGATGAAGCTGCACTCGTGCAGGCGCTTAAGCAAAAATCTATTGGAGGTGCTGCGATCGACGTGTATGAGTTTGAGCCACGCATTCATCCAACGCTAAAAAAACTTAAAAACGTCATTACGACACCTCATACAGCCAGTGCAACAGTTGCGACACGTCAGGCTATGTCCAGGCGTGCTGCAGAAAATATTATTGCCGTTCTAAGCGGAAAACAACCCGCGAACCAAATCGATTAATATGGCACAAAGATCTGTAAACAAAACCTGGGTCATTATCAGCGCAGTTCTTCTTCTCGTCATCGTGACGTTAGTTCTCGTTCTACGTCATCCAAAAGAGCCCACACTTCCTACGGTACAAACAATTGAAGACGTATTAGAAAAGAAGCGTGAGGTGTCCACATATACATATCTCACTCCATCGGAGTGGGATCAAACAGCTTTTGCTGAGAAAGCCATTAATGAATCACAAGGAAAGGACGACGGACAAGAAAAGATTGAGTTCGGCATTGTGCAGAATCCTGACCAGCCTACACAGTACTATTTTGCGACATCGGAACGCGTCTCCGATACAGAATTATTTCTCGGGATCTATCAATACGATTCGGCAACGCGCGTATGGGAACGTTTATATAAGAAGACGGTAACAATTACAACGCCAATAGACGTCTATGCGTTTCATGTCCTTGGTCTTCATAACGGATCATTGATCGTACAACGAAATCAATCTAGTTACTCACCCGGCCCTTGCTACGATCCGCTTCTCTCGCTTGGAACAAAGATACAGACTCCAGAAGGTGAGCGAGAAGCTGTGAGTCCACTCTTAGAACTGAATTTGGAAGATCCTTATGGGCAGTGGGAACAACACACGCTCCCCGACACCATTCGCACGAAACAGGAAGAAGCGTCCGTCACCTGCGCCACAGAGCTCCAATAATATCCAAAGCGCAAGTAATCTGGTTTGAAATATCGAGTTTCGCGGTCCTCGCACAAATACCATCCACAAACGGATGGTATTTTGTTTATGTTCATAGTCATCGTTGACCTATCATTCTATTTGCCATACCTCCGCTTGTCTCAAATTCATCGTTTTTCAAACAAGCGACGATCGTCGGTGTTTTGAATGATTTAAGATCGCAAATTATTCGCCAACACCCCGCTAATACAGTCAATTCAGAAAGATGAAACAAATTCAGACGTATCAAATATACGACGATCGTCGCATATTTGAAACATCTCATAATCCATAAATAGCCATCATTTTTTACGAAGCATCCACCGATGTCGCCTCTTTTTCTCCGGAATCGACAGGTTCATGCCAACGCGCAAGCTCCCGCTTTAGGACACGCAGCAACTCATTGCTCTTTGGAGCGATAGGCCGATCAGCAATTTTAAGACGACGGTCCGAGCCAGTTGCTATCGCGAGTGCATTTACAAATCGCGTATAGGCAACAGTGTTGAGTATGGTGTTTTCTTGCTCAGGATCCGAGGCACCTCCATCTAAAAGCGTCTCAATGCCCATTCTCCCGCGTGAGACCGATTCGCGTGCTGGATATTTTACATCCGGCAACAAGTAATCCCAAACCATCTCGCCCTTCTCGTTTTCTTTTTTAAAAACGACAACGTTCCAATCGCCCGCAATATCTAACAATTCCCCACTGTCCTCTGTGTACTGAATTGCGCGTTCAGTAAAATCACGCAATATGTCTCGCAATGCAGGATCTCCATCCATAGCATCAAGTATTGTATGGGGGAGACATTCATCCAACAGTCCCGTGTCATCCAATGAAGCTCCGTCCAAGAGTATAGAAATATTTTCCCTGTACTCTTCTAGTCCATCATCGAATATGCTCTCTTCCAGATAGGGCGTTGCAAGAGATATCGCTCCTCCTTCCTTTGTCGCTTCAACAGGAAGACGTTTTTGCACGCGGATCGTTGTCCAAAGCTGGTGTACACCGTCCGGCAATGGATCAAATGTGGACCAGCGATCCTGTATCGCGGTTTGCAATTGACGTGTTACGGGGAGTTGTTGAACGTACTGACGCTCAGGAAGTGTGTGCTCAGAAAAATGCTTCGCGAGCAACCATTGTGATTCCCTATCCCTTGCGAGTCGCAATTCGAGATAACTGCGTGCTTCCGGTGATAAAACATGATCTAAAATTCCTTCTGTTCGATTGTAGTTCAATACCTGTCCGAAGGTATGTTTATGCACTTTTATCACCGAATTCGGATGCCCCTCAATACCAAAAACGACTTGTTCCCCACCCATACCCAAATAGGTTGGTTGGTAGCGACTAATCAATTCTTGATCCTTGATCGCCTCTATTCCATGACCAATTTCTGCTTCTGTAATCTGACGTCCCGAATGTTCTGACATATCGATTCTGTCTTTATGGTTATTTCTGTTGACGCATGTCATCCAGTACCTCCTGCGCGTGTTTGGCCGGGTTTACCTTCTCGTAATGCTTTGCAATCACGCCTTTTGGATCAATGAGGAATGAATCTCGCAGTATTCCCATGTATTTCTTTCCAAACATCGACTTCTCCCCTTCTGCCCCATACGATCGAATGACCGTTCGGTCCACATCGGACAAAAGAGGGAAATTGAGTTTATGTGCGTCCGCAAATTTTTTATGAGACGCTACCGTATCTGCACTCACGCCAAGCACTTGAATACCCACCGCTTTAAAATCGTTAAGCGAATCCCTAAAACACACGGCCTCGATGGTACAACCAGGCGTCATATCTTTCGGATAAAAATACAAGAGAACATACTGACCTTTGTAGTCATTTAATGTTCGAACAACACCGTTTTGATCGACGAGAGAAAAATCTTTAGCTTTCATAATAATAATGTTCTTGAATCCATCTTATCACATCCTGTCCTCCCATTTCTCTTAGACAATAACCGTCAATTTTATAAACACTTCTTCTCAACAAAAAACACGCACTTACGTGAGTGATTCTTGGCGGACCTTGAGGGAATCTCACGTCGCTTAGCTCTTTAAAACCCTGCGGTTTTAATGTTTCCGCCACGGGGGAACACCCAGTTCCCCCGTGGCCCCCTCTGGTTCGAATCCAACAAAAAACACTCACTTACGTGAGTGATTCTTGGTGGACCTTGAGGGATTCGAACCCTCGACCCCCTGCTTGCAAAGCAGGTGCTCTAGCCAGCTGAGCTAAAGGCCCATGTAAAACCGAGAAGACTATAACATGGCGCCTTTTTATGGTCAAGTATGCACAGAAGTACACAACGTAATCTCACGAGCTTGGTATACTGAGGGCCTATGCACATTCGAAAGTCCGATGGAACAATGCAGCCGTTTGATCGTCGGAAACTCGAGCGGGCACTTACGCGTGCGCTCGTTTCCCCCGCGGCAAAACAAGAAGTTCTAACGACCATCCCACGTATGGTGCGTCCCGGAACTTCCACACAGCAAATCCACACGCGTGTTTTGCATCTATTGGAATCCATTGACCCTGTTGGCGCTGCACGTTTTAATCTCAAACATGCAATGTTTCAACTGGGGCCATCCGGATTTCCATTTGAACAGTATATTGCCCGTATCCTTTCCGCCTACGGGTGGCAAACCGAGACAGGCAAATTCGTACAAGGGAAATGTGTCCAACATGAGATTGATGTGTACGCCAAACGTGAAGGAGAGATACGAGCAATCGAGGCTAAGTATCGCAACACGGCCGGAGGGAGGGTCGATATTAAAGTCGCCCTCTACGTGCATGCCCGACATCTCGATTTGTCTGCACGCGACCCGTCTGTCGTCGGCGCGCTCTTTACCAACACAGAACTGACAGAAACCGCACGTATTTACAGTGAATGTGTTGGCATGAAGGTCATGGCGTGGAACTATCCGGTTGATGATGGTCTTGCAAAGTTTATCGAACAAAAACACCTCTACCCACTGACCGTGTTCTCCCGCATTCCCATGCATGTGGTGAGCAAGCTTACACGAGATGGGATTGTCCTAGCAAATCAACTTTGCGAGCTAGAGGCCTCCCAATTTAGTAAATATGGTCTTCGTAAGGAAGATACTCAAAACCTTCAAAACGACTCACGAGATCTATGCGCACTCCACTTGTAATCGCCTTCCTTCTCTTTTTTCTCTTCCCTTCCGTTGCATTCGCAGATTCATTTTCGGTTGCAAATATCGCAGAAGGTGTACAGTCTCCGCTAACACTCGAGATTCCGTTTGAGGAAGTTGGCATGCTAGTACGGGCAGATCTAGGGGGTGACGGAATTGATGAGCTCATTGTTTCTTCTGGACGCAATCAGGTGCCGACCGTGGCTATTTTACGTTTGGACGGATCGCTGATCCGTACATTTGCTCCCTATGCGGACACGATGACCAGCGGGGTAACAGTAACCGCGGGTGATATCACTGGTGACGGTATCGCGGAGGTTGTTACAGGAACCATGATCGGAGCAGGTCCACACGTACGTGTCTTTAGTGGGTACGGTGAGTTACAAAATCAATTTTTTGCTTACGATGAATTGTTTACAGGCGGTGTAAACGTCGCTACGGCAGATATCGACGGTGACGGGACACGAGAAATTGTGACGGCTGCGGGATTAACAGGCGGCCCGCACATTCGTTTGTTCACACATAAAGGAACACTTGTCACAGATTTTTTTGCCTTCGATGCGTCTGATCGATCCGGTATGTCTGTTACACGCATCGATCAAACTTCCGACGGCCGCGACGAACTCGTGATTGCACGTTATGGGTATGGAGTACCCGAGGCTCGCATTGCCACGTTCGATCAAGACAACAGTGTTGCGCTCAGTGAACCAATTCGTCTCTACGCAAACTATCCCTACGGCGTTACGTTGTTCCCGGTAAGCGACGAACTCTTCGGTGTTGCGCCTAACGGTCACGGCGGTCCCCATGTGCGGATGATTCGCTCAGACGGTCAACCTGTATTTGATCATTTTGCCTTTAATGCACAATTAACCGATCGCGTTCTTATTGCCTCTACAGGTCCCGACACGCTTCTCTCAGTTACAACATCTCCCGTGCTCGCAGAACGTTTGGACAAACATATCATGGTTGATATAAGTGAACAGCGACTTTATGCTTATGAACAGGGCGTTTTACGTAATTCATTCCTTATTTCTGCAGGAAAGTGGCCATTTAAAACTCCGCTCGGTGAGTTTGCTGTGATGCGGAAATTGCGATGGCACGACTATCGATCATTTGATCGCGCGGGGAACCTTCTCTATAATCTTCCGAACGTAGAATTTAATTTAGAGTTTTCGCGACACTTTTATATTCACTACGCATACTGGCACAACAACTGGGGGCACCCTATGTCGCACGGTTGTGTGAACGCGCCTTACGACGGCGTTGCCTGGGTTTATAACTGGGCCGAAGTTGGAACACCTGTCATTGTTCAAGAATAATTTCTTTAACAGACTTCGCAACAAGCGTTCAGCGTAAATAAACGTGCGCAAAATAAATTATCGTTTTGTTGTTATCCACATCTTTGCGACGTAACGTGTTGTATTGCCTACTGTGCACGCTATAATGTAGGAGTCGTTACGCAACACGTAACACCGCGAGTCGATCATCGTTAAGATGCACACGCGAGCTTGCACATCGTGCAACACATGAAAGGAGGTGAACACCATGCCAGTAAAAAAATCTGTTAAGAAAGCTGCTCCTAAGCGAAAGGTCGCTAAGCGAAAACCAGCTGCAAAGAAAGTTGTAAAGAAAGCTGCTCCTAAGCGAAAGCCTGCTGCGAAGAAGGCTGCT
>PCYM01000006.1:0-91080 GCA_002774875.1 Candidatus Uhrbacteria bacterium CG10_big_fil_rev_8_21_14_0_10_50_16 | reverse complement strand
TGCAAGCGAAAGCCTGCTGCGAAGAAAGCTGCTCCTAAGCGAAAGGCTGCTGCAAAGCGAAAGCCTGCTGCGAAGAAAGCTGCTCCTAAGCGAAAGGCTGCTAAGCGAAAACCCGCTGCAAAGCGAAAGAAATAGTTTTCTATCCCGGGATAGAACAAAAACACCCTCGATGCTTGTCAGGGTGTTTTTGCTTTCTAGCCTCTATTGTCCCTTATGATCTGGACAGATAAGGTTCTCAGCGATCGCAACCTCCTCCAATGTATTCACGCCAATGCCATGTTCTGGATCACAGTGAATTGTCTCCACACGCCGATCTTGTTGCAGCGCTCGTGCAATGAGATCTGTTAACAAATATTCTCCTTTTGCATTGTCATTTTGAAGCGCATCAATATTCGCCCACAACCAAGCTCCATCAAAACAATACATCCCATTATTTACCTCCGTGATCGTCTTCTCTTCCTCTGTGCAAAGTTTATATTCGGTAATCGATGCAACAAAACCCTGTGTATCACGAACGATTCTTCCCCAATGTAAAAACAACGATCGCCAACCATCATAATTCTGCAACTTCGTTGTAAGCATAGTAATGGTCGCATTCGATGCATCATGCTTTTCTACAATCTCTTTATACGTTATTGGCTTATACAGAGCGTGGTCTCCATAGGATACAAGAACCGTCTCGGCATCAAATAATTGGTCCTCTGCCACCATTACGGCATGTCCCGTTCCAAGTTGTTCGTTCTGAATCACAAACTCAGCACGATCTCCAACGTGCTTCATGAGATCCTCAAGATCATGACCCACAACAAGGGCCGGCTTTGAATCAACTCCACTTTCTGCAATCGCCTCCAAAATATAATCAATGATCGGCTTTCCACAAATTGGGACAAGTGACTTGGGCACTGTTGCTCCCATACGAGCCCCCTTGCCTCCTGCCAATATTAATACGCGTATATTCATAGTGAGGGTATTTTCTCATACTCTTATCAAAATAAAAAATGAGAGCGACCCGTACGGCCGCATTAGAGGAGGAAAAGGTTTGCACCATTCTCAAGCTGATCACACCAATCTTCTTGGGTTAGGGCGATCACTCGAATGCGCTCGTATAGCGCGTCGAAAACCGCTTCCGAGAGTTGAGGATCATTGATCAATTCGTCTTCCATGAGGCTGTACGTTCCTGCCACGTGTGTACCCTCAACAAGAAGTCGGTGTAATACTCCTACGGCAATCACGTGATCTGATAGAAGCACAACATCCTCATCGAGGCGCAAAACCTCCGTCAACACAGCTACCACGACGATTACCCAGGACCCCACCTGACAAGCATGCTCAAGCCGATCTCTCAGGTAATCGATAGCGTTCCCGGGTTGACGACGCACATCAAATCGCCCGCCGCCGGGATCAATGATTTTCATAACCCCCTCAATGTCAAAAGAAGTCATGCAACGAACAACGAATGTCCTGTTGGCCATCTCTCCTCCTTCTCTTAAGAGGTGTTCTTCTTTGAGATTAACACAAAATTGATAAATGTATAGGCGGGAACCTGTTGGCCCCGCCCACGTGTTGTTGGTCCGTTGTTTCTACGCCTTCGGAGGACCCTTGGAAACGTATCCTCCCTGTTCTACGTCAATGGTCCGCACGATCACCTCACACCAGGCCTTGGGCGAAAGGTGTTGTTTAACCCACGCGTCACAAACTATCGCCAGACACTCGGCAAGCTCTTGGCACAGCTGTGGAGTGCGTCGTATCATGTTCGCCTCCGCTCCAGTGACCTCTGCAAAGAGATCTGAGATGATCACTACCACCTTTCGCGTCATCTCCGGGGATGCGACCAGCTGATTCCCGTGCAGGAACACGGCCACAGCTTCCATACCTAGGCTCAAACCCCTTACACTCGCTACGGCGTCCTTGATCTGTCGCTCAAAACCTTCAAGTACTCCACTCAGGAGCACCGTTGGCAAGTTCCACGGAAGTCCATCAAGCATCACGTTCGGCATTGATTCTCCTTCTCACCGTTCATTGTGGCGATTTAAATCATCCTATCAGTCTGAATGATACGCGTCAACGCATCATACAAACAAAAAATCCCACCCGAGGGTGAGACATTTTGTCCTGGCGATGGCCTACTTTCGCGGCAAAGCCACTATCATCGGCGCTAAGAGGCTTAACTTCTGTGTTCGAGATGGGAACAGGTGTGACCCTCTTGCTTGAGATCACCAGGCATGTTTGAACCGGCAGACAGGACACGTAGAGTAGTGCCTCGCCTGATTCAAACAGGTCTAATGATCTCAGTTGTAACGATTGTGCTCAAAAGAACACAATCAATCATACAAGGAAGAGTTAAGTAAAGAAATTGTAACCACGTTTATAGATATCCTATACAGGATTCACCCACAAACGTCAACAAACAGCTCTGTGTGGTAATAGAGCTCGACCGATTAGTACTCCTCGGCTAAACATGTTGCCATGCGTACACCTAGAGCCTATCAACGTCCTCGTCTCGAACGGGTCTATAATGATGACTAATCTTGGGAATAGCTTCGCGCTTAGATGCTTTCAGCGCTTATCTAGACCGAACATAGCTACCCAGCGATGCTCTTGGCAGAACAACTGGTACACTAGAGGTTCGTCCACCTCGGTCCTCTCGTACTAGAGGTAGGCTCCCTCAGTCATCGACGCCCACAGCGGATAGGAGACCGAACTGTCTCACGACGTTCTGAACCCAGCTCGCGTGCCGCTTTAATTGGCGAACAGCCAAACCCTTGGGACCTTCTTCAGCCCCAGGATGCGACGAGCCGACATCGAGGTGCCAAACCCTGCCGTCTATGTGGACTATTGGGCAGGATCAGCCTGTTATCCCCGGAGTAGCTTTTATCCGTTGAGCTTCCGCCGTCCTATCTCGTACGGTCGGATCACTAACTTCTACTTTCGTAACTGCGCGACATGTACGTCTTGCAGTAAAGCTGGCTTCTGCGTTTGCACATTCAGCCCGATGTCCATCCGGGCTAAGCCAACCTTTGTAAACGCCTCCGTTACTCTTTAGGAGGCGACCGCCCCAGTCAAACTACCCACCAGCTACTGTCTCCGTCACCAGATTCATGGCAACAGATTAGGATTCACAAAACACAAGGGTGGTATCTCACTGGCGCCCGAAGGCTCCCACCTATACTGAACATGTGAGTCGTAAACCCAATAGCAAGCTGTAGTAAAGCTTCACGGGGTCTTTTCGTCCGGCTGCGGGAAAACGAGCATCTTCACTCGTACTGCAATTTCGCCGAGTACATCCTTGAGACAGTTCTCAGATCGTTATGCCATTCGTGCGGGTCGGAACTCGCCCGACAAGGAATTTCGCTACCTTAGGACCGTTATAGTTACGGCCGGCGTTCATCCGCGCTTCAGTCAAAAGCTTCTCTCCCGAAGGAGATAACCCTCTTCTTTAACGTTCGGACACTGGCCAGGCATCAGCCCCTATACATCACCTTACGGTTTAGCAGAGACCTGTGTTTTTGGTAAACAGTCGCCTGAGACCTTTCGCTGCGGCTCCCTATCTCCCGATAGGAAGCAGACCTTATCCCGAAGTTACGGTCGCTGTTTTGCCTAGTTCCTTAAGGATGTTTCTCTCGTTCACCTTAGTATACTCAACCCAACCACCTGTGTCGGTTTGCGGTACGGGTTTCTATTGTTTAGCCCTAGAAGCTTTTCTTGGACCTTTCTCCCTTCCCCTTGTCTACCGAAGTAGACTCGCGATCGGCCACGCCCTTATGTGAAACGGATTTGCCTATTTCACGGGAACGACCGCCCAACGTCATAGCCATAGGACGCGGGAAGCTCGAAAAACCGTCACTCCATCAGAAACAATAGAAAGTGCAGAAATATTAATCTGCTGTCCATCGGCTACGCCTTTCGGCCTCGTCTTAGGACCCGACTAACCCTGGGACGATTTACGTTGCCCAGGAAACCTTGGTTTTTCGGTGGGCAGGGTTCTCACCTGCCTTTTTGCTACTTATGCCAACATTCTCTCTTCCATACGCTCCACGCCGGGTCGCCCCTTACGCTTCAACGCCTATGGAATGCTCTCCTACCGCTCCTAGATAAATCTAGAAGCCCTCAGCTTCGGTGTATTGTTTAGCCCCGGTACATTTTCGGCGCAACGTAACTTGACCAGTGAGCTATTACGCTATCTTTAAAGGATGGCTGCTTCTAAGCCAACCTCCTGGTTGTATACGTCATGTCACCACCTTTTACACTTAACAATAACTTAGGGACCTTAGCTTGAGATCTGGGCTGTTTCCCTTTCGACCGATGGAGCTTCGCCCCCATGGTCTAACTGGCAGGAACATATGTGAGTATTCGGAGTTTGGCTGGGCTGGGTACCCGAAGGCCCCGAACCCAATCAGTGCTCTACCCCCCACATACTATTAACTGCCGCCAGTCCTAAAACTGTTTCGGAGAGAACCAGCTATTACCGAGTTCGATTGGAATTTCTCCGCTAACCTCAGGTCATCCAAGCGTGTTGCACGACGCAATGGTTCGGTCCTCCACGGCTTGTTACGGCCGCTTCAACCTGCCCAAGGTTAGGTCACTCGGTTTCGGGTCATGTAAACGCGACGAACGGGGGTTAACCCTCGCTTTCACTGTGGCTTCGCTCTATCGAGCTTAACCTGCCACGTCTACATACTCGTTGGCTCATTCTTCAATAGGAACGCCATCACGGACTAAATCCGCTTTGACTCTCTGTAGGCACACGGTTTCAGATACTATTTCAAACCCCTCCCGGGGTACTTTTCAGCTTTCCCTCACGGTACTTGTTCACTATCGATCAGGATGTGTATTTAGCCTTACCGCATAGTCGCGGCAGATTCCCACAGGATTTCACGTGTCCCGCGGTACTCAGGAACAAAACCATAGTAACGTGTCTATTTCGGATACAGGACTGTCACCCTCTTTGGTGCTCCTTTCCAGAAGCTTTTCCTATAAACAACATTATTCTATTGCTACTTTAGGGGTGTAGCTAGATTTTGTCCTACAACACCATATACACAACGGCCCCTGCCTTTCAACGTCGCACGCACCTAACCGAAGTTAAATACGGAACAACATTTTCATGTATATGGTTTAGGCTGTTCCCCGTTCGTTCGCCACTACTAAGGGAATGTATTAGACTTATTGCTTTTAGCGAGCCTATGTGACGAATCACATAAACCACTAAAAGCAAGTCTAACGTTATTTTCTTTTCCTCCAGGTACTGAGATGTTTCACTTCCCTGGGTGCCTGACGACTAGCTATATATTCACTAGCCGACGACGTGGCATTACCCACGCCAGGTTTCCCCATTCGGAGATCTCCGGATCAAAGGTTGTTTGAAACCTCCCCGAAGCTTATCGCATTCTACTACGTCCTTCTTCAGCACATCCTGTCAAGCCATCCACCGTATGCCCTTGATGCTCTATTACCACACAGAACTGCCGATTCATTCCTATTAAGATGAATCAGTGCGTGATCCTTTTGCAAGGAATCAAGCTGTCTATGTAACAATACTTTCGTTTTCTTTAATCTATTATGACCCGGACGGATCATAATAGAGTCAATGACTTTCTTTAACTCTTCACTTGTAATGATCATGTCTGACACCGGCGCGTTCGCGACGAGTGGTGCTGCATCGGGGTCAGAGAAGAATGCGGCAAAGCCGTACTCTTCTCTAGTCCAGATACGGACAGCAAGAAAAGGCGCGATCCATTTAGATCGTGTCGGAGGTCCCACGGGGACTCGACAAGGTATTCTTTAATTGTGTGCCCGGGGTTATGTGGGCATAACCTGAGCAGCAGAAGTAATTTCTGCAGGAGCGTTGAGTCCAACAACGTTTCCTACCTATCAACCAGAGGTTGAAAAGGGTTTGAAGAGATAGGCTTTAAATGGGACCGCCTTGTACGGTTCCCAAGCGTGGCCGCATTGTATACGACCCCTAAAAACCTGTCAAGTCTTTTGCTGGGGTGACCTTCTCCCCTGCCTTTCCACGGCTTTTCCACAGGGATTTCCACAGGTTCTGCACAGCAAAAACCAGCCTTGTGGCTGGTTACACAACAATATCAATTTCATCAAAGTCACTCGGAAGACTACTTCCCGGCTCTACGTTGCGATCATCAATCAAATCCAGAATTAACGGAAGCTCTTTTACCTCATTAAAATGTCCACCCGTCTCCAACTCCATTAGCTGACCGTGTAATAACTGCTCATGCTTCTGTGCATGGTTCAATGGAATTTTAACATCGTCTTGTGCGTGAATAATCACAAACCCCTGACTCTTCCATTCCACCGTGTCCCAATCCACGGGCGGTATAAAGAAGCTTTCAAACTTTTCTGATCCAATAAAGTACGGTGGAGCAATGAGAACAGTCGATTTTGGCGTACCCGTCATTTCCGCCTGCTCAAAATAATGTAATAACGCTACACAACCAATGGAATGGGCAATAAACATTGTATCCCCTCCTGGTTCGTGAATCGAGGTGTTGATTGCCTCCACCCAATCAGCACAATTTAATTCGTCGTCATTTGGAATCTCCGGTAACAAAACTTCATGGCCTCGATCGCGAAGTGCGCCAATTAACCACGGCCAAAAGCCGCTTTCAAAATCCGCTCCCAATCCATGGACTAATACAATTCGCATAGTAGGCGCAGCGTACCCAAGTCCACGGCGAGTGTCAACGCACAAACAGAAACCCACCGACGCGCGGTGGGTTTCGTGGATTTCAATTGAAGATGGTGGATGTACGTGGACTCGAACCACGGACCTCTGCAATGTGAATGCAGCGCTCTAACCAGCTGAGCTATACATCCTTCTTTATACAACAAGCCACTAGTAAAATTAGATATCTCTTTCAGCACAGAACAAAAAGGATCACATTGGATGCTATTTCGCTGAAGGTATGAGTCTCACAGAGAGTCGTACATAAACGTACGGCGGGCAAGAAA
The DNA here is from genome assembly GCA_002774875.1 of Candidatus Uhrbacteria bacterium CG10_big_fil_rev_8_21_14_0_10_50_16. NCBI lineage: Bacteria > Candidatus Uhriibacteriota > Candidatus Uhrbacteria bacterium CG10_big_fil_rev_8_21_14_0_10_50_16. Next base: position 84,111 of record PCYM01000006.1, on the reverse strand, counting down.
CGCATGCGTAAAGTGAAAGATCGACAATTTGATACTTTTTGTGGTGGGCGAGGAGGGACTCGAACCCTCACACCTTGCGGCACTAGCTCCTAAGGCTAGCGTGTCTACCAATTCCACCACTCGCCCAACGGGGTGCAGCATAGCAGAATAATCGCCGGCGTCAACATCCTTCTAAAATCCTCTTGCTTGTGGATCGTTGGAGGTTGACAAAAAGACAAATGTAAACGAGCAAAATAATCCCATCTGCTACCCTTTATCTAGAACCCACCCAGCCTGGGACGGTTCTAGAAGTTACTAGAATCTAGTGGTGCTCACATACTACTGATAACTGATAAAAAATGGAGGCGGCCCAGGTTGGACCGCCAATGCATCGTCTAGTTGTTCAGAAGCTCTGCCAGCTGGCGCAGCAGGTCATCTGCCTTCGCAAGCTTCTCGTGATCCTTCGGTGCAGCCGCCAGGAGACGGTTCAGCTCTGAAAAGGCCGCCTCGCGAGCCACGAGCGTTTCCTCGCCCTTGCGCTTGGCTTCCTCAAGAAGGTCAGACGCTGCGTTGCACGACGCCAACAAGGTCTGTTGATGATCCCATGCTCGTTGCGATGTAGCACTCATGTCGTCAAAGACCGATCGTGCTTCAGTAAGCTGCTGCTCTAGAGCGGCAACATCTTCCTGTGCACGCCCAAGCCGCAAGTCAAAGCCAAGACACTCCCCTTCTGATTGCAGTACCTCTACCCGAACCAGATTGAATTGCTCCTCTGCTTCACGCTCCGAATCGCTCGCCTCTTGCAGCCTCTGCTCCATCCTGGCGAGCTCTACACGGGCAGCCGCCAGAGCACTCCCATGCTCAACGATCTCTGCCTGGCGAGACCTAAGGTTCTTCAGCAGCTGCACAGGATCCGGAGTGCTGACCTTGGCCACCGGTCTTGCGGTCGCGACCCCGTCTGGCACTCCACCCATGTCGGAGTCAGTGGCGGCCTCAGCCGCCGCAGCATCCTCCAGATCCTTCAGCAACCGACGCGCCCGCTTTGCTGCCGACTTGTGCGTCAGATGGTTCCAAGAACCATCTCCGTTGGTGTGCTGAACAAGCTGTTCGAATCTTGGCAGATCCACCACGATCCGACCATCTTCCAGTTCAAGCGCAACACCAAGGTTCAGGTATGCACGTGTGGCGTCATCTGCCTTTGCCCGGTCTCCGCCAAGACCACGTCCACCGTTGGACTTGATCCATGTCTTGAATGCGGAGTTGTCCGCAAACACAGGAACCACACCCAGCTTCGACAAAGCACGCAACGTTGTCTTCATCGCCAAGGGCGGGTTGCCTATGTGATAGCGCGTTGCGTGCGCCGCCTCAAATCGTTGTTCTGACATTACCCATCTCTCCCATGCCATGATTGGCATATGCTTCGTACCTGTTTTTTTAATTATTGTCAACCATCCCCACTCTATCCACAACCCGACCCTTGACACATAAAAAAACTGTGATGTAATGAAAGCACACGAGACAGCACTGCCATCTCGCCCACACAACACAACTCCCCACCAGTTTTTTTTGGCGGAGTTGTGTTTGTTTTAGGCGCAACGTATTTATCGACAGTACCTCGTGTTTCCTACTCTCCCTACGTCCCTACAAGGACACCTCATTCATAATGGATTCGCTATGCAAACCGTGCTTACACGTTTATTCGTGCTCGGACTTTTGGTCTCTGCGCCGTTTTCTGTATCGGCCGCCACCATTAATCTCTCAGATTGGAATGTGACCGCCACAGAAAGCGCCACGCACAAATTAAATCTTGCCGTGGAATACCTGGGCTCTGAAGACCTTGCACCCGCGCAGGATCCGATTGTCCTCGACGTAACGGCGCCACCAACCGATACGGTGGAAGCCGTGGTGACACCAACAGCGTCTCAACCAAACGATATTTTGATTAATGAATTTGTCAGCGATCCAATCGCCGGTCAAGAAGAATGGGTAGAGCTCTACAACAACACGGAACAGGAAATTAATCTTGTCGGTTGGTCGCTCGTTGATGGATCCGGCAAAGCAACGCTGCTAGATGGATCGATTGCATCTGAATCTTACGTCCTGGTGCATCAACCAAAGGGTGCGCTCAACAACAGCGGAGATTTGATTCAACTCTACAATGCGAGCCAGATTTGGATCGACGGTGTGGCTTACGGAGATTGGGAGGATGCCACAGCGTCTGCCGTCAACGATCCATTTTCTGTAGGTCGAGACTCTGCAAATGTATTTGTACAAATGGACCCAACGCCTGGAGAGCCAAACCGTGAACCAGTAGATGCGGCACAAACCGAGACGCAAAATGATGTCTCAATCGCAACAAGCAATGCCAACACAGACACCACACAAACAACAACACAAACAGATACGAGTTATGACAACGCTACGGGAGATGATTCGACAACAAGCACGAATACAACGTGCACAACGACAGAGTCTGCAGCAGTCACTTCGGATAACACTTCATCCGCAGACCCCTTCGTCCAGCTTAGTGACATTCGATCCTACCCCGCAGGAACCAAACTGCTAACGGAAGGGTTGGTTTCCGCGCTGCCGGGAGTTTTGGGCAAGCAGTTGTTTTATCTTGCAGGCTCTGGCGTCCAGGTGTTCTTGTATAGTGCAGACTTTCCAACGCTTCAACGAGGAACCCGCGTACGTGTGTCGGGAGAATTGACCGATGTTCAAGGAGAGACACGCCTCAAAGCATCACAGACGTCCGATATTCAAATAATGAGTCAGGAGGACGCACCGCAACCGCATGATGTTACAAGCACACAGGTAGGGGAAGAGACGGAAGGCTGGCTTGTGCGCCTTACCGGATCTGTAACAGAGAAGAGTTCCGGTGAGTTAATGCTCGCCGACGCCAACGGAGAGATCCATGTGGTAATCAAACCAACAACTGGCATTGCCATGTCCTCCAATGTGGGAGACACACTGACGGTTACCGGCGTTGTAAGTCAGACAACTTCCGGCTACCGTCTCTTGCCTCGTGATCAACAAGATATCGTGGTACGTACAGAAGCAGAAAATCAAGATCCCGCCGTCGCTGGAACACTTGGCTCAAGCGGAGGAGGAGGTGCAGGAATCGCTTTGTCTGGTGCAGCGCTTCTGTCCATGGCCGGGTCTGCAGGCGTGTACTATCTACGTAAGCGTGCGGCGGCAAAACTCGTAACCGCATAATATGCCCGAGAAGAAAACCTTTAAATCGGGTGAGGAGGTGCGCACCGAAATCACGCAAAAGTTTAACGCCCTCAATGTAGATGCATCCGTTCAGCAATCAATCCTAGATCTTGTTTTAGAAGAAAACAGACAAGCATGGATCCGAGGAAAAGAATACGGATGGACCAAGGCGTGGAATTGGAAACGGAAAAAAGAAGCGCAATCCGCGTAAAACAAATCCCCTGCACCGTGTGGTGTAGGGGATGTTTGTCTTTATGACAATCGTCCAATTACTTGATCCACCGTAAGTTCCTCAATCTCCCCCGTGGAACGCGGACGTAACTCCACAAAACCTTCAATCGCCCGGCGTCCAACGGTTACGCGATACGGCATACCAAGCAAATCCGCATCGGCAAACTTCTCACCCGGGCGCTTGTCACGGTCATCGAGCAACACCTCAATACCTTTTGCTTGTAGTGCACGATAGATCTGTTCCGCAATCGTTTTCTGCGTTTCATCCTCCCAACTAACCGGTACAATTTGCACCAAGAACGGCGCCACGAATTCTGGCCAAATAATTCCTGCGTCGTCATGATGTACTTCCACAATAGATCCCATGACACGCGATGGACCAATGCCGTAAGACCCCATAATAACCTCCTTCATTTGCCCATCGGCGCCCTGCACCTTTAGGTCGATCGCCTTAGAGAAGCGTGTCTCGAGCGGAAAGATATTCCCCACCTCAATCGATTTTTGAATCGTGTACTTGTCTGTATTCTCCCAATCCGCCTCATCTACGACCTCCTTATTCAGCACGTCACCCGTTTGTTTATCGGTATAAATCATATCTTCTCCAGACTCTGCGGGCACCTGAAATTCGTGCGAAAAACGCTCCGTAAAATCTCCGCCCGATGCCTTGGCAATAACCGCTTCAAGCCCGCATCGTTTGTAAACATTCAGATATGCTTCCTTGGATCGTTCGTAATATTCCGCAAATCCCTCTTGATCCAAATGGAAACTGTACAGATCCTTCATGGAGAACTCGCGTCCACGCAGCAAACCCGACTTAGCTCGTGGCTCGTTTCGGAACTTATCTTGGATTTGATACAGCGTGATTGGGAAGTCTTTGTACGACGTAACCTGCTCTTTTACAAGCGGAGTTATGAGATCCTCTGCCGTGCATTGAAGTGCGTATTCCTTTTTCCCGGCACCCTCTAATTTAAACAAGACGTCGATCGAATTCCATCGCCCCGTAGCCACCCATGGATCCTTTGGCGACAACATAGGAATGGAGATTTCTTGGCCGTCGATCGCGTTCATCTCCTCACGGACAATCTGTTTGATTTTATCGAGTACACGTAAGCCGAGGGGCAGATAGGTGTAGATCCCTGCCGCCATTTGACTCACAAATCCACCTTGCAACAACAGCCGCGCGTTTGCCGAATCGGCGTCTGAAGGCTTCATCTTATTGGTTTTTCCAAATAATTTTGAATAATACATAAATATCTCTAATGGAACATGAGATTAGTTTAAAACAAAAAACAGTCGTAGTACCCCGAAGGGACGGCGCGTATAGGTGTAAACAATATTCTTTGCCGTGTTCTTCATAGATATACAATAGCGTTCATTCTCCCTCCTGGCAAGATCGTTGACAGTCCCTGCCCCATATGACAAAATCTTGTTTGGTGGTGGACGAGTGTGAACACGTCGACCGCAGGTTGATCTCAGACTCCGACCCGGTGCGGGCGCAAGAAAAACGGAGCAAGATCATAACTCGTCCACCACCACCTACCGAAACGCGGGAGCCCCAAGGCTCTCGCTGTTCTTTTTTCTCCTATTTATCCACCAAAGATCCTTTACAAATGCACCAACGGGCGTACAGTTTACGTGGGGCCGGGGGCGAATGACAAACACGCTGTTCCCTCTACCGGAACGGAGAGACGAGTCGCACCTAAAGGCGAGCTCGAATTGGCGAGGATTCTGCCTCTCTCTTCCGTGTACGGATACAGTGACGGTTTCTTGTGTGGTCAGGCTAGCTCACACCCCATACAAGCGATCGATTTTCATCTCCCCGGACCCCTACTTCCTTCCCGGTGGCGCCCTCGTGGTTGCCGCCTTCTTTTATTTATTCTGTTTAACGATCAATTCTTCTAATATCGCTTTAAACAATGCACGTTGGTTCTCCGCAAATCGCGCATCTTTAATCTCTACCAAGTATTGCGGAGAGGAGGAGAGAACAAACATCACCACATATTCCCCCATGACCCACGTCGTAGCTGAGAATTTGATATTCTCTTTCCAAAATGTCATTTTGCGATCCGGAATCGTGCTCATAGCCACACGCTTCTCTGCCTCTGAATCATTGCTCAAAAGATTAAACTTCATACCTTTTGGGCTACGACCCCAATACCACTCAATCCAATCCGCATATTGTTCCGCGAGCGCCTGTTCTTGGAATCCCAAATATAATCCGTCGGTTTCCATGATGCTTCTATCCCATTCAGGCGAACGACTGTAAAGAAAATCTTCTAATTTTTCTTCCGTAATAAATTGGATCTTTGGTACGGCATACTGAGCCTGTCGCGAGATATCTTGCACTGCCGCCATGGCTTGATTCACGACGTCCTTCTCTTTATCAAGTTCTTTTTGCTTACGTCGAACTGTTCCGGCAAGGCTATCTGCGCTCGAAGCAATGAGAAAACGCTGCTTTTGACCTAAATCCTCTGCAATCACTCCCCTTTTAATGAGTTCCTTTGCGAGAGAATAAACTGTTGTACGGTTTATTCCCGTAACTTCTGCTAATTGAGCAGGAGTAATCTTTCCGTGTTTTTGCACGCCTAAATACACTTCTGCCTCATTTTTACTAAATCCTAGCTGAAAGAGCAGTGTTTCTAAGGTTTTTGTGTCTTCTGCCATGTTCCCAGGATAGCATGTTGTTGAGATTTCGTCAACACATTATTCTTTGTTGGCTAATGTTGGCTTATTATTGCGTTGATCAACCATTGACAAGGAGAGACTTTTCTGGTATAACGTAAGCAAGATCAAGCAAAGCAACAGCCAAGCCTCTGGTCTTAGGGAATGATCCCGCAACTGCCACACAGTGGCACGGAGGAACAAATGGAATCACTTCGCATTCTGGTTATTGACGACAGCCCCCGACACCGGGAGTCCGCAAAGCAGACGCTGGCCGAGCATGAGCTCACGATTGCCTCGTCCTTCAAGGAGGCTATCTCTCTCCTGACGTACACGGGATCGTGGGATCACTACCTGGAAGCGAAGCGCGAGGCAGGTCTGACAAGACAGAGTCCGAACTACGAGCAGGTGGACTTTGAACTCCTGCAGCAGTTTGCACCACCGAGCTTCGACGTGGTCCTTACGGACATGGAGCTTCCCGTAGAGAAGTTCAGTTACGAGGAGGTTCGTCCTGGCGAAACGGCGCCGCTTGGGCTCATTCTGGCAATGTTTGCCGGCTATGTTGCCGTCCCTTACGTGGCAATGGTTACGGACGCCGGGCATCACGGAACGGCCATGGCAAGTGCGTTGGGTCTCATCGGACGCAGACTCTTCGAAGAGCCGGCGTCCGCCCCAAGCTTCAAAGTCAACGGCTCGCGGGTCCAGTACGTACATGCGCCGCTCACCGAAGAAGGTGGCAAGGATTGGGGACAGGTCCTCAAGGATCTCCTCAAGTAACACACCTTCCGCCTGGTCCACTCACTCCCTTCCCGTCGGGTTTATAGACGGGATCCCCTTTGAGCAAAGAGACCCTTCTTTTCCCAAATAGGGATAGTGACAAACCTTTCATAACACAAAACACACCCATTGCTGAGTGCGCTTTGATGGAGCGGAAAACGGGGATCAAACCCGCGACCTCTTCCTTGGCAAGGAAGCGCTCTATCGCTGAGCTATTTCCGCACGTGCGAAAATATAACACGTCCCTCCCCGGCTGGCAAGACGCACAAAACCCGTAATTTACCTAAATAGACAATGGAATCGCCCCTTTTACAGCAAATCTCTCTCGACAAAGCATTTTAATTATGTTATGTTCTCGCCGATGCCGCGGTGATGGAATGGTAGACATAGGGGACTTAAAATCCCCGGGCCTCACGGCCTTGCGGGTTCAATTCCCGCCCGCGGTACCAGTTGACTCCTCCACGAGGAGTTTTTTTTATAGGGGAATTGAACCAGAGGGGGCGACGGGGGAACTGGGTGTTCCCCCGTGGCGGAAATATTAAAACCAAAGGGTTTTAAAGCGCAGGCAAAGCCGAGCAGTGAAATTCCCGCCCGCGGTACCAGTTGGCTCCTCCACGAGGAGTTTTGTTTTATAAGGGATTTTTTTCTTTACCTCATCCCTTGACAAATATAAATAAATCCTCTATACACAGTAAGGATGTGGGCTGGCGCTTATGGATTCGCGGGTTGTGGTATGTCTGCAATACGGCAGACGGAGACCAGCACAAAGATGAAAGAAAGCGAATAACGGTCCAGGCTACACGAAGCCCCGGGAGTGTCATCAACGACGAATCCTCCGCTCCCGAAAAAGGTACGTACCCGCCCCGGTCAATGACTGTGTGGGCTCGTACAAACACCTGCATCCACATTGAGTGGTCGCGCCCACCTGGCCGACCGCTCTCTTTATTTTACAAAAACCCGCATTTTTCTCCTTTTTGCTATACTGGTTCTACTATGTCAGCCCTTCCTGCCGATCCATTTGCCCCCGTCGTGACAGACGAGGCACCGGCCAACCCCGTTGTTGCAAACACCCTCACACAAGAGGAGGAGGTTTTTGATGTCGGTCTACGCCCACAGAAGCTTCAAGAATTTATTGGGCAACAGCCATTAAAGGATAACCTCTCGATTCTCATCGAGGCAGCACGTCGTCGCGAAGAACCCATGGATCACGTGCTCTTTTACGGAAATCCCGGACTCGGAAAAACAACACTTGCCCATATTATTGCTAACGAGGCCGAAGTCAATATTAAGGTTACGAGTGGTCCGTCGCTCACACGTGTAGGAGATCTGGCGGCTATTCTCACCAATCTCAAACGCGGAGATATTCTATTTATCGACGAAATTCACCGCATGAGCAAGGCCATTGAGGAAGTACTCTACCCCGCCATGGAAGACTACGTGCTGGATCTTATTGTCGGCAAAGGACCGTCGGCGCGCACCATTCGATTAAGTTTGGAACCGTTTACCATTATTGGCGCCACAACACGCGCAAGTCTCCTCTCTTCTCCGTTACGAGATCGATTTGGAGCCACGTATCACTTAGAGTTTTACAACGAGGTCGACATGCGGCAGATCATTGATCGGTCGGCGCAGTTGTTGGATGTAACCATCGACGCAGATGCGCTCAACTCCATTGCCGGTCGTGCACGCAGAACGCCTCGTATTGCCAATCGCCTCCTGCGCCGCGTGCGCGATTATGCGCAAGTCAAACACGATGGACACATTAGCCCCACCATCGCCGAGGCCGCCATGGACGCGCTCGCTGTGGATCCGCATGGACTCAATAGTGTGGATCGACTCATCCTCACGACCATCATTAACACATTCCAGGGTGGTCCGGTGGGGCTCAAAACACTCGCCGCTGCAAGTGCTGAGGACGAGCAAACGATTGAGGAAATGTATGAACCGTACTTATTACAACTTGGTCTGTTGAATCGCACCTCACGCGGTCGCATTGCCACCTCGCGTGCCTATCAACTACTCGGTATTCAACAACCACCAACCGCCTGAGCGTCGCCTATGATCCCCATCAACCTCTTCCTATTTGTCTTCTTGTTCTTTATGCTCCTAGTGCTGCTTTTTACCTTTTTTAACGTGTACCACATGGTGCGCTACGGGCGTGCGTGCAAATTTACCATCGTTATTACAACTCTATACGTGGTGATTGTCCTTGGAATGATTGGCCTCTCCATGTACTTCATCTCGCTCGCCGACTGGAGTACACGCATCTCCATTATTCCCGAGACCACCAATCAGATTTTTTAGACTATGTTGCATCTTCACCACCTCCCCAACAGTAAGCCCGGCGAGAAGCCTGTGTTGTTTTTACGACGTCATTGGCTTGCCGTTGCGCGACTCTTCTTCTTTGTCGCACTCGCATCCGTTGCCCCGCTATTGATCACCTGGCTCCTTGGTCAGACTATGCCGAGTCTCCTCCATAGTTCCGAGGGAGGCGCCATTGGTTCCGTGTTCCTCTCCATCTATTACCTTTCCGTCATCACGTTTTTATTCCAAGAGTTTATTGATTACTATTTGGACGTGTGGATTGTGACCACAGAACGTATCATTAATATCGAACAGCACGGATTGTTTAATCGCGTGGCGTCTGAGATGCACATTGCACTCGTGCAAGATGTCACGGCAGAAGTACAAGGTGCGACGGCGACGTTTCTTGATTACGGGCAGGTGTACATTCAAACCGCAGGAGAAGACAAACGCTTCCTCTTTAAGAACGTCCCGCACCCCGAGCAAATTCGTAACACCATTTTACGGCTCGCCGAGGAAGATCGATTCCGCGAAGAATCAGTTGGACACACCCTTTAAGTTAAAACGAGCCGCGAGGCTCGTTTTAGTTCCAATCAAATTCGCTCCACACCCACTTACTTAATCGTTGCACATTATCAAAACTCTCACCGCGCGAGGCGGACCCAAACACTACCACAATCAACTCACGTTCCCCTTCATACTGCGACGGTCGCAACTGCTCCACCACATTCCACTCCGACTCATAGAGGAATCCCGTCTTTCCACCCGTCACCCAAACGTCATCATACTGCGGCTTGTAGAGCATCCAGTTTGTGGTGGTAATGGTTCGCACAATCCCATCCGAACCCTGCAACGGCGCCCGCACGGTCTGCGTGGTTTTGCGCACGGTTTCATTATTGGCAAATACCTCTCGCGCCAGGTAGGCGATCTCTCTTGCCGTCGATTGATTCTCCACTTCTATCCCCGTAGGGTCCACCAAGGTCGTTCGTCTGAGTCCCATGGTGCGCACGCGGTCATTCATTAATCCTACAAACGTTGATTGGGGCACGCCGAGAACGCGGGAGATGGCATATGCCGCGTTATTGGCCGATCCAATGAGCGCGGCAGAGAGTAACTCCCGTACGGGAAACCACGTTCCATCTTCTACATACAAACGCGCACCTCCCACATTATCTGTATTGCGAACGTCCCAAGACTGATCGAGAGCTGTTGTCTGCTTAGTGACGACATCCGTTGTAACGAGTTTGGTGATACTCGCGATCGGCCACAGCTTCTCTGCCCCGTTTGCCGCTAAGATCTTTCCACTCGACCTGTCCACCACGATCCACGCCGCCGCATCCACCACAGGATCCGCATGGAGGTTTAACCTCTGCGGTGGCGCGACCTCTGGCGCGTAGGAAGCAAGCTCCGGAACAGATTGCCATCCATACTGCTGCGCCCAATCCTCCAAATGCATTAAAAATCCCGCCGCTCCGGGTGCAACCGTCTCGCCTTCTTGGGTAAACACCGCCTGCAAGTCTGGCCGTTGATCATACACATCTCGCAAGGTATCGGACATCGCAAAGACACTCTGCGGGAGCAAGAGCGTCAGCACGGTAAAAATATATAAGGGATATTTCATTTCTCCAACTATAACACAAAACGAGCTCATTCGAGCTCGTTTTCTTGGTTCTTTTTTAAATTTGATGTCCTGTACAACTATGATACGTCTTGCGTTGGTGGCTCAGGATATTCATCTTTTGGATGGGGTCTGTGTTCGAGGCCTAGATCCTCTTCTAACGTATAAAGGGAATTCTTAAGAACCTCGTAGATCTTATCAAGTGCCATCTTGAGTGCACCCTCATCCTTCCACTCCCTACCGTTCAAATCCATGCCTGCAAAATACTTTCTTAAAACCTTCTCTGACTGTTGTTGTGTGCGGTCCTCATTCAACAAAACGGCATAATCCGCAAATCCCTCTCTTATTGTATTGAGCTCCGATAAATCCGTATCCCTTACATAACGATCGTTCTCCATCGCTTCCATTACGCGATCAAAACGCAGCTGATCCACCGCTGCGTCCGTAACATCTGCAATCATTCCACGAAGTTCATAAACTCCTTTAATTTTTTCCGCCTGAGCCTGAGCACGCTCAAAATTCGGATTACCTACGTTTTCTCCCATACATCTCTAATTACCAACGTTTTATAAGATCCACATCTGTATAAAAGTGATGCAGAATTTGACTATAACTGTAACCTTCCTCCTCCGCTAAGCACACCGCACCCATGGCACTCATGCCAACACCGTGCCCCCACATGGTTTGTCCGACTTCGCAGGGAACACTCACGCCAATCGCATACGGCACATTGCGTCCCCACACATCCACCCAAGATCGTGTGTGCCCGTCAGACCGAGAAAAGTACGCCGCAATAATGGTCTGCCCGTCGTATTGAATGCTCTGCCCCGCCGTCGCTTTTACCTGCTCCACCCAATTTGGTCGACGAATCTCCGCACCATATCCGTGATACACCTGGTCGTACGTGTCGGATCGCAGGTCAATAAACTCTCCCGCGTACTTGGACTTATGCTCCCAGGCATACAACGCATATGTGCGTGCCGTGGTCGCAAGCGCCTTGTGATACTCGTCCGGCGCTGTGTTACTGGTCTCATCAACAGCATACAAATAATCCTCGATCTGTAATTCATTGATCAACCATGTGCGATCTTTGACCGTATTAAACCGCAGCTCCAACGTATCTCTAAATGTATTGTCATTCAGTGAGGTGTTCCAAGAACGAACATCGCTAAAACTGGCCACCGTAAAAATCGTGTTGTGATCTACGCCTTCAAAACGCAGATAATCACCCGCTGTGTAGACTACGCCTCCGGATTCAAACACGTATTGACCTGTTTTTACATTGTAATTGACTCGCATCGCCTGTTGCGCCGGGATCAGATACCGTTCTGTCTTGGCATCGGACTCCAATACGCGGACAGCTGTATTTGCGGAAAAAATCACTTCTTGCCCGGTTACTTGGTCGATTCCCACACGCACGCGAGGTTCCTCCATCATCTCACCCACGCGATACACTTGATTGACCACAGGTTGATTGAGCAATGCAGGCGATCCATCCGTTACAAACACGGGGATGTTGACCACCGCGTCTCCCAACTCCACGGTGTCTGCAACTAATTGAAACATTGCCGTGTGTTGACCATTAGAGGCAGGCGCTTGAAAAAAGACATCCGCTACAAACGTTTGACCTGGCGCCACATTTGCCTGCATATCACGATACGCAATCTGATCACTCACCCACGAGAGGTGACGAAAATCTGAGGCCGTCCCTGTGGCTACATGTGCACCAGGTGTTTGGAGAGAAACTTGCTTCCAAGTAGTGCTGCCTGTGTTGGAAAATGCGAGTTTGAGCGGGATCATTTGCCCAGCCTTTGCGCGCACCTCGTTGACGGATGATGCAACCAACACACCCCCATAATTAGATGAAGAAGAAACGGCGGGAGTGTTTGCTACAGGTGTTGCTTCCACGGACGTTTGTGTGTCACCTACCCGCATGGTGAGATCAAACGACGATCCAATCCACGATGTATCTTCGGCTGCCAATCTAAACGACTCAACGAGTGTCCCAGTAAATGCAGGTGGCCCATAGACAAAAAATTCGAGCGTACCTGTTTGCCCAGGGGCAACAGACGTCTCGAGTAGTTGGCCAAGTTGATGATCGCTGTACCAGCTCGGTCCACGGTAAGGACTCGTATGGTAATTGGGATTCACGGAGTAGGCAGAAACAAAGACATCACCGTTTTGATACCAGGTTTCTGTCCCCGTATTTTGCACCTGCACGTGCACAACTTGCGACGCACCAGAAGCCACAGAAACAGTCTGTGGAGAAACACTCATCACGAGACCGTCATACCCGGCGCGTGCGTCCACGGATGGCGCCAACAGGAATAAGAATCCAAGCACGGAAAGTGCCAAAATCGCACGTTTTATAAAGGAAATAGATGATTGGAGGAGAAAAGAATCCGACATGTGTTTTTCTGTTAGTGTAGGGCTATACTAGCACGATTTGGAACCCGACTCAAACATGTGAGATAAAAATCGATCCCCCGCGCGGCCATATGCCACACGAGGGTCATGAGTGCCTCCAATGAGGCAATGTTGGATCAGGTCTCAGGCGTTGCCGAGGACGCGTCCTTCAGCGGCATGCCCGGATGGCACATCCACGTCCGCAACGTACTCAATTGTTCTCTCATGCGCATCACAACCTCCATCGCGCTTCACGCACGCTCGTTCAACACCCCATATAGGGCATTATCCGCCGCCGCCAACGTCGCAGAATATAGTTGTTGAGCGTTACGCTGAGACTTCGGCGCTGCCGGCCTCGAAGCTGCGTATGATTGGCACCCACATTTAGCCTGTTTATTTTGAATGTGTTAACTCCTCCACCTCCTATCTCCCACCCTTCCCTTTTGCTATACTGCCTCCATGTCACAGGTTCACGCGATTGCAAAAAACACCCTTGTTCAACTTATCGGCCGCGTGGTTGGTACCGCGTTTGGCGTGTTTACTATTGCTATTCTCACCCGCTCGCTGGGCGTTGACGGGTACGGTCAATTTACGCTTGCTATGACGTTCTTGGCCGTGGCCGGCGCCCTGGCCGATTTTGGATTTACCCTCACAACTACACAGATGATCAGTGAGGAGAAAGCCAACATCAACACCATCGTCTCCACCGCGTTTACCTCTCGCCTGCTCTCCGGGCTCTTTTTCTTTGCGCTTGCCGTATTGATCGCCTGGTATATGCCCTACGCACCCGTGGTCAAACTCACTATTTCCGTGGGTGCCTTCTCCTACTTCTTTATGACGAGCAGTCAGATGCTCATTGGCGTCTATCAAAAAGGCCTCGCAATGTGGCGCCCAGCGCTCGCCGAAGCCGTAAGTCGCGGACTCATTTTGCTCGTGGTTGCCTGGTTTGCCACCGCTTACCCAAGTGCACCGTACATGATGGGAGCCTTTGCCATTGGCAATGTGTTGCTCCTTATTATGAACATTGCGTTTGCACGTCGTTTTGTGTCCATTCGCTTCTCCATCAATTTTGCGCTCCTTAAACAGTTTCTTTCTCGCAGCTGGCCGATTGCCATTTCTATTTTCTTTAACCTCCTCTACCTTAAAGGCGACATTCTCTTTCTCTCCTTTTACAGATCCGACGCCGAGATTGGTCTCTACGGCGCCGCCTACAAAGTATTAGACGTTGTGACCGTTATTCCCACCATGTTTATGGGGCTTCTACTCCCAATGATGGTGCGTGCCTGGAGCACAAAATCCAAAGACAAAATGAACGCGCTTATCCAACAGGCGTTTGATTTTTTTGCGCTCGCCAGTTTTCCTATGCTCGGAGGTGCCATTATTCTTGCGGAGCCGATTATGCGACTCATTGCAGGTGCGGAATTTTCCGGTGCTGCTCCCTACTTGGTGATCCTTATGATTGCCAACACGATCGTCTTCTTTGGAATCCTGTTTGCGCACGCAATCGTAGGCGTTAATAAACAACGCGCGATTCTCCCCGCCTACATTGCAACGGCCGTCGTCGCAACCACCCTATACCTTATTACAATTCCTCTCTACGGCGCGTTTGGTGCCGCCTGGACTACCGTTATCTCCGAGCTACTTATTGCCATACTCACAACAACGGTCGTCATCCGCCAGACATCGTTTAGACCACGCGTACGCAATGTCAGCGTCTATCTCCTCGCAACGGCTGTTATGACAGTAGCCCTAGCAAGCATTACCTCCATCTTGGTCGTCAATCATCTCCTTCTCCTCGCCCTTATACTCGGAGGAGGAGCAATTTATGTCGCTATTGTGTTGGGCCTTGGTGGTGTTAAGATGGAAACAGTCAAACTCTTTCTCAAAAAATCATGACCGCGCTGTTATCCATCGTGCTTCTCTCCATCTACGCCTACCTCTGCACACGTACCGTTCGCAAAGGCGTTCTTGTGTTTGTCGCTTCTCTCCCCCTCTATTTGATCAAATTTACAATCGGTCCATTTCCAACCAACTTCTTAGAGCTCATGTTTTTAGTGCTTGTTGTAGTATGGGCGCTCGGATTTATGCAAGAACGTCGACGTGATTCGTTAAAGAATCTGTCATCTGGGCACCGACTCATCAGTATTGGGATTCTACTCGTACTAATAGGTGGAATCTTGGGTCTTTTGCAAACATCCGACCCATTAAGTGCCATCAACGTGATGAAAAGTTATCTCATTGAGCCAATGCTTCTTGGCGCAATTATGTGGAGCATAAGTCGATCCTCTGAAAACTTCCGCATGCGTCATTTTTTGATCGCCCTCTCCATCCCCGTAATCATTCTAAGCGTGGTCGCCATCTTCCAAGCGCTTACCGGTATTACCATCCCAGAGGCTTGGGCGCTCGAACGCCGAGTAACAGGTCTCTACCCTTATCCAAACGCGCTTGGTCATTTTATTGCGCCCATTATTACCATGCTGGCGGTGTTTTTTATGGATGATAAAAGTCGACTCACCACGGCACAGCGACGCGTGTTGGGGTCCGCGTTCTTCTTGGGGCTTATGGCCGTTTACCTCGCACAGACAGAGGCGGCGCTCTTTGCTATCGTTGCAAGTCTCGTCTTGGTCAGTTTTCTCTACAAAAAAGGAGCGTCCATCACCCTCCCAATCGTTATTTTTCTCAGTCTCACGATCCTCGTTATTCCATCCCTTCGCGCGACCGTCTTTCAAAAAATCACACTGCAAGATTGGTCTGGTCAGACACGCACCGCTCAATGGAATGAAACGGCCCATTTTCTCCTTGCCTCTCCTCAGAATTTTTTACTCGGCGCCGGACCCAACAACTTCCCTGTTGCCATCGCCCCATTCCACACACATACGCATTTGGAAATTTTTCAATATCCACACAACGTCTTTTTAAACACCTGGGTTGAATTTGGCGTACTTGGACTTGCCGGATTTTGTTTGATCGGATTTGGTATTTGGCGCGTCACGACCAAAAAAGCAAACCGCTATTATGTGGTTGCGTTTGGCGCCGGGCTCACAGAAATGATGATCCACGGAATGGTAGACGTTCCCTTTCTTAAAAACGACCTCGCCTTGTTGGGCGCGGTGTTTATCATCCTGCTCCTCATCGCAGCAGAAAAAGAACGTGCATTTTCACCTAAAAAGCTACTCGGCTAGCGTCTCATACAACGACAAGAGATCGAGCTCAAGCAGCTCGTCTTTTTTTATTGCCATCCGTTCCAAAATTGTCTCGCGAGACAAGCCGAGATCGTCGTGGAGTTGATTCGCCACGCGCACAATGAGTCCAAAGACGGGTCCCGGTTTGAGTCCAAGATGCATAAGGTCTGATCCGCGTACCACATCCCCTGGCGGGTGATCCAATACATCCTGTTTACACGCCTGCTCGCGGAACCAATCCGCAATTTCTGGGCGTCGCATGCCTGTTGCATCTGCTGGGTACGGACCACGACTGCGTAAATCTACCTCCGTGGCGTAGGAGAGCATGCGCATCGTGAGGGGTTTAAGCTGTCGCGCGAGTGCATGAAGGCGACCCTCTGTGGATTCCTCCTGATGTTCAAACAGCCACATGGGGTGGTGGTGAAATCGCATAATTTTTTGTGACGAATCCACAAATTTTTCAAATCCCATTGCCGTTAATACAGGTGCAATATAGGGTTGACCAACTTCCTGGTGTCCCGCCGAGTGCACATGGCCTCCACTACGTGTGGTCGTGTCGATCTTTCCAATATCGTGGCACAGGTTTCCTAAAACAAGCGTAAGACGATCCTCTTCCGAGAGTTCTTCGCGTTCTGCAAGCAATGCCGCTTCGTCACATCCCCACACCGTATGATTCCAGACAGATCCCTCCGGATGCCAAGTGGGGTCCTGCTCGGTCTGCGCCATCTTCTCTAAAATCGCCAACGGACCCACAAACAAATCCAGATCGCGTGCTAGTTGCAATCCAATGGAAGGCTTCCGTGCCTGTAAAAATAATTTTTGCCATTCTACACGTTTGCGATCTATGGAGAGTTCCGCAAGTTGATCCACCATGCCACGCATAAGCGAGCACGTCTCTTCTTCGACCATGAGTTCAAACCGCGCGGCAAACTGCACCGCTCGCAACACACGCAGAGGATCGTCGCTAAACAAATCTACATCAACGGCACGCAAAATTCCCGCCTCAAGATCCAGTTTTCCGCCGAACGGATCCACAACCTTACCCGTGAGTACATCTTGCATCATCGCGTTGATGGTAAAATCACGACGTTGTGCCGCTGCCTCCACGCCCATAAACGGATCCACTCGTACATCAAATCCCGTATGGCCCGGAGCTACTTTTGAGTCTGTTCGCGGAAGCGAGATATCAATTTCTACCTGTTCCGACTTATCCGACGACTGCCAAAAGACACGCAACACACCAAATGACTCTCCTTGTTCTTGTACGTCCTTAAAATGGTTCTCGACAATAAGCCGTAGTGTCTTCGGCTCCACCCCGTGCACCTCAATATCAATATCCTTGCTCGCAATCCCGCGCAGCTGATCGCGCACGTACCCACCCACAAAATAGGCTCGTCCTTTATTGAGGGATACCGTCTGCGCAAACGTGATCAAGAATTTTTGAAGTTCTGCATGCATGCGTGCATTCTATCAGGAATCCCGATTCCCTCTCAATCCGCAAACCAAAAAGGTTTCAAAACACCGACGATCGTCGTATATTTGAAACCTCTCAAAATACACCACTCAACGCAGAATTGATTCCTCCTAAGCCGCAAGACGCACAATACAAATCGGCGTTTGCTCGGTGCTCTGTCCCATAGGATTGTCCTTAAACAACTCCTTACAAAAACGTGTAGAAATTTTACGGCTCGACTTACCAAGAATATTGACGCCAAGATCATTTGCATCGATCACTACCACGTCAAACCCGAGCTCGCGCTTGAGTTCCTTGGCCACGCGGCTTGGTTTCTGTGGAGCCATTTTTGCATAGTGATTATAAGGCGGGATCGCAAAGTCACAAGGACCATCGATCGCGTTTACACTGTTACCCGCCACCAAATAAAAGACTCCATGAATTCCAAATGGTCGCGTAAGCGCAGAGGCAACAGTCGCCAATAACATACGTGCTACACCAGCCTGTTTAAATGCAAGTTCCATGGTATAGGGGCTCGCGAGTCCAATACCGTTTGGAGATTTTGAAACGTACTGGCTCAGCCACACCGCAAGAGGACGCGGGTGAATATGCATCAACGGATACGCGCGGCCCTGACTAATAGCTACGATCTTCTCGCTCACAAACAAAATATCATCCTGTTGCATCAAGGATTTCGTGCCGCTTACACACACGTCCACGAGATTATGCTCCTTTGTAATAAGGGGCGTCTTGATAGGCAATCGATCATAAGAACGGCCTCCCACATGGATGGACTTGTTTTTGTGTTTTCCAATAGTGATGCTGTTTTTCATAACGCGCGATCATACAGCAACTGTTGCTTTTTGTCAACCCATAAGCCTCAATCTCGTGAGGATCACGCGCCCATAAAAAACAGCACGCAATTGCGTACCATCCTCCTTTAATGTTTCAAAACACCGACGATCGTTGTCTATTTGAAACCTTCTATAATGCGCCCTACGTGCCACCCGCTTAACCGAGTTGATCCTTGATTGATGCAAAAAATGCTTTGTCGCTAGCGTACGTAAGGCGAGCCTCAACCGCATCCAACGGCACCCACACGGCTTCACCTCCCGCAAATTCCGGCTTAAGTTCTGCGTCGTCATGTGATTGTGTCCTAAACCAGTGCACGGATATTTCCTGCCCATTTGGATGTATATATTGGGTGACTCCCAACTCCTCACCTACCTCAACATCTAGTCCTGTCTCCTCTTTTGTTTCTCGTCTCGCTGTTTGCGCGAACGATTCACCAGGTTCCACGTGTCCTTTTGGGAATGTCCAATCCCGCTGTTTGGTTTGATATAGAATCACCACGCACATTGGATGCCTATGACTTACAATGATGGATCCAGCCTTCTCCAAAAAAAACATAGCGTTAATTTAACAGCCAAAGAGCCAAGTTAAGATACGTTGCAAAACTCACCCAAGCCGCATAGGGTAGGAGGAGATATGCGGCTGGGCGAGAGATTTTGTAAAACTCCACAATGGTCCAAACAATCGCAAGGAGTAATAAGACGATGTCAATAAATGCGAGTCCAAGGTTGTGTGCGCCAAAAAAGATGGGTGTCCAGATACCATTAAGGACGAGCTGCGCGGCAAACACGGCCAATGCGCGATTGTGCGATGTGCGTTTTGTGCGTTTCTGCCAGATCAAGAACACGGCGATGCCCATGAGCGCGTAGAGCAGTGTCCACACCGGACCAAAGACCCAGCCTGGAGGATTGAGCGCTGGTGTGGCGAGCGTGGTGTACCAATTATTAACGGACGAGAACGTAAACAACGATCCAGCAATTCCAACAAATTCACAGATAAGTATAGAGGCAACGAGCTGAAGGGAGGATTTGAGTGTCATAGGTGTTGGTGTTTGCTGATGTGATTATAGCATGGCATGTGCTCTACCTCGCCAAAGAAAAAAGCTCGTCTTGCAACGAGCCTTTTTCTTTGGCGGAGAAGGAGGGATTCGAACCCTCGGAACCACTTGCGTAGCTCACTTGATTTCGAGTCAAGCCCATTCGACCACTCTGGCACCTCTCCGTATAGTGATATGTACAGGTCTGATGCGATCAGATCAAATATCATAGGCAACATATACACTCTATAGATCATTTTGCTCGGTTTCAAAACACCGACGATCGTCGCATATTTGAAACCTCACTCATCGACACCCTAAACCTCCCCACAACGAGCACAAACCTACCACGCCCACAGTCATTGGTCAATCGTGATTTGTGCTAGACGTCGCCCCCAAAATATGCAATCATCCCCACATCTACTGATTCAAACACCTATGAACAATCGACCAATCACCAAAGCCGTGTTCCTTGTCGCCGGTATGGGAACACGCGCACTCCCTGCCTCAAAAGCCATGCCAAAAGAGATGTTTCCTATTGTCGACAAGCCTATTTTGCAATATATCGTCGAGGAGTTTGTAGAGGCTGGCATTAAAGACATTATCTTTGTAACGTCCAACGGTAAGGCAGCCATTGAAAATCACTTTGATCGCAACTTTGAGTTAGAGTATCGCTTGGAGCAATCCGGAAAAACAGAGCTCCTCGCCAAAGTAAAAAACGTAGGCAAGCTCGCGAACTTTGCGTACGTGCGACAAGACAAGCCCCTGGGTGACGGACACGCGCTACTCGCAGCCATCCCGTTTATTGACGAAGGTGAGGCCGTGGCCGTGTGTTATGGAGACGATTTGATTGAAGGCACGTCGGGTCCGGCGATTGGTCAGCTCATGGATGTTTACAATGAGTTCGGGGGGTGTGTGACGCTCGTGGAAGATGTGGGAATTGATCGCGTAGAGCGTTTTGGTGTGATTGATGGCGAACCCGTAAACGACGTTGCATGGAAAGTGAGTAAGTTTGTGGAGAAACCCGCAAAGAAGGATGCACCCTCTACCTACGCGCACATTGGGCGTGAGATTCTCACGACAGAATATATCAACGTATTGAAGAATGAACCAAAAGACGCCTCGGGTGAGATCCGACTCGCAAACGCTTTTGATTCCTACATCAAAACCGGTGGTACCCTACACGCGCGTATCTTGGATGGAACCTGGTGGGATTGCGGCACCAACCTCGCCTATGCAAAAACCTCCATAGCCTACGCACTCAAACATGCAGACATGAAGGACGACATCCTTGCTTACATGCGTTCGCTTATTGACCAAGCCTAAACACAAAAACATCCGAGCGATCGGGTGTTTTTTATTTCATGCACACACATCTTTTGCATAAATCCGCTATAATAGAATCATCTTTTGAAATGAATGAACAATCGGTACGTATGTTACGAACACGTCTTTGGATCCTTACTCTCTTAAGCGTTGGACTCGCCATCTTTCCTGGTCTTGGTTGTCGTGGTGGAAGCAATGCCGCACAACAAGCATTGCAACCAATTGAACTCACGGTTTGGCGTGTGTTTGATGGACAGGATACATTCGATCCCATGATCGAAGCATATCGTCGCATTCACCCAAACGTTAAAATCAACTATCGCAAATTGCGGTTTGAAGAGTACGAGGGCGAGCTGATTCGCGCGCTTGCGGAAGACCGTGGACCAGACATTTTTTCCGTGCACAACACCTGGATGAAAGGCTACACGGATCTCATTTCCCCCATGCCTGACACAGTTAAACTCACCTACCAGGAGATGAAGGGAACCCTCAAAAAGGAACTCGTCGTCGCCCTTAGAACTGAACAAACGCTTTCGTTACGAGAGCTGACGGATTCATTTGTGCAAGTGGTTCCAGAATACGTGGTCTACCCCGCAACGGACGCCGCTGGTACAAAGAATCGTATCTATGGGCTTCCACTCTCCGTAGATACACTGGCGCTGTACTACAACAAAGACATTTTGGATGCGGCTGGTATTCCTCAACCGCCAGCAACGTGGGAAGAATTTCAAGCAGACGTTGTTAAACTCACCAAGTACAACGCCAATGGAGGGATTGCTCAATCAGGTGCAGCGATTGGAACCGGTAGTAATGTAGAACGATCAACGGATATTCTCTCGCTTCTCATGATGCAAAGTGGCGCACAGATGAGCGACGCAAGAGGACAAGCACGTTTTGCAGAGACAGTGAGCGGCCCTAGCGGTCGAAGCCTTCCTTCCGCCGACGCGCTTCGCTTTTATACCGACTTTGCCAATCCAACCAAGGAAGCCTACACCTGGGACAAGAGCTTTACGGGGAGTTTCGATGCATTCGTTGCGGGTCAAACAGCATTTTTCTTTGGCTACAGCTACCACGATCCGCTGATTAAGGCCCGTGCACAGAAGCTCAACATCGGGCTAGCGCCTATGCCGCAGATCTCAGAAGACCTTCGCGCACGCATTAACTACGCTAACTTCTGGATCGAGAGTGTCTCTAAGAAAAGTGATAACCCAGACTGGGCTTGGGATTTTATCCAGTTTACGGCAGCAGAAGAAAACGTCGACAGTTTCCTCAGTGCTGCGAGAAAACCAACAGCGCTTCGCAGCCTCGTGCTCAAACAAAATGAAGACTTTGACCTTTCCGTCTTTGCAGATCAGGTCTTGTCGGCGCAGGCCTGGTACAATGGAAACGATGCAACAAGCGCAGAGAAAGCTATGGAGAAAATGATCGACAGTATTGTATCGGGAACGCATACCATCGAAGAAGCCTTGGGTATTGCACAAAACGAAGTCAATCAAACGCTATGATCCCATTTATCCATACAGCGCTCGCGGCGAATGCGACGATTCCCAATACACCGGGACTCTCAACAGGAACCGCAATCGATGCGTCCGGTATTATTCCCACATGTGCGACAAAGCCTGGGGGACCAGATGCAAATCTTGCCCTCGACTGCGCGCTACAGCTCTTTATCAACATTGCCGATATCCTTATGGGAATGGTGGGGATTATTCTGCTCGTCGTAATTGTTTGGGGAGGTGTTCTCTATCTCACCGCGCGTGGAGATTCTGCAAAGGTAACCAAGGCAACCAAGATGTTTATCTCTTCCTTTATTGGACTTCTGATTGTCTTCGGGGCGTTCTCTGGCGTGCAGTACGGCGTCAACGTCTTGCGCAGCGGTGATGCAAGCAGCGTGAGTAGCAGTGAATTCCTTACCTGTGGTGCACCACCACCCGCGCCAGTTTCCGAGCAACTCAACAATGGAAAAGCCTGTGCTCCAGGATTTATCTGTAAAGCGGGTGTTTGTTGTGACACGACCGATGCAGAAGGCGAATGTTATATTCAACAACCATAGATTATGAAGCGTCTCTACTATTTGTTTCTCTCACTCGGTTTGAGCCTATTACCGCAAGCAGCGTTTGCAAGTCAGTTGTACAATCCATTGGGGTCACGCAGTATTCCGCAGCTCATAGGATTCGTGATTCAGGCGGTTCTTGGAATCACCGGATCGCTCGCATTGGCCATGGTTATTTGGGGTGGATTTCTTTGGTTGACGGCCGGAGGTAAACCTGACAGAATTACAAAAGGAAGAGACACGCTCATCTGGGCGGTCATAGGCCTCGCGGTTATTTTCGCGGCAAACATTTTAGCAACCTTCGTCATCAACACACTTGGTGGCGCGACAGCAGCCTAAGCTGTCATAAAAACAAACACTGTATGACCAACGTACGTTTCGCTCTTCGCAACCTTCTTACATCGTTCGCAATCGCTGCCCTCTTGTTTGGCGGTACCATGGCCGTGTCTATGCTTACACCTGTGCTCGTTGATAGTGCACACGCGGCGTCAACACTCACGGCCGATGATTTGTTGAGTGATGATTTTACGGGTGCAACAGGGCTTGGACAGGCAAACCTCAAGTCCACAATCGGAAACATCATTAACGTGCTACTTGGATTTTTGGGAATCGTAGCTGTCATTATCATTCTCTACGGTGGTGCCATTTGGATGACCGCTGGTGGAACGGAAGCAAAAGTACAAAAAGCACAGCAGATTATTGTGGCAGGTGCGATTGGGCTTGCGATCATTCTCTCCGCTTACGCAATCACCAACTTCGTTATTACTGAGTTTATTAGCGCAACAGCAAACTCGATCACTGAGTAAGCTAGGTTCCCTACCCCTCCCAAATCGGGAGGGGCGCCCCTTGTGGGTCCTGGCGTGAGCAGATGAATCCTCGTCCTCTCACGTTATGACCGCAACCAAACAACGACTGTTGTTGGCGGGCATGTCGCTCTTTCTCTTCTTTGGTCTTGCCGTTGCAACCCCTGTTTTAGCCGTCATTAACGCGGAGACGACAGGGCTGAGCGAAACCGCTTCTGCTGCAGCGTTTGCGTCTGACCCTGTATCACTCCCCTTCCTCATTGGTAGAATTATCGATGTGGTCGTAGGGCTCTCAGGACTACTCGTCTTTATCCTGTTTGTCTATGCAGGGACGATCTGGATGACGGCGCAAGGGGACCCGGCCAAAGTAAAGAAAGCGCAAGACATTCTCGTCACAGCCACTATCGGCCTCCTCATACTGCTCTCGGCGTTCTCCATTACCAACTTTGTGGTAACGCAGCTCGATATTGCAACAAACGTTTAACGGTTCTCTCTAAAACACATTGATTCAACTTTTTACCTATGACACGCACACAACAATTCTTCACAACACTCTTTGCGAGCTTCCTCCTTCTCGGCGCCTTTGCATTCTCAATTCCTGCGCAAGCAGTTTTTGATGCGGGTGACCCAACGGCTGCGCTTGATCAGGCGGCAGATATTACAACCATCGGAGGTGGAGGCCAAGATCAGATCTTTAATACAATCGGAAACGTTGTAAACGTGCTCTTGGGTCTCTTGGGAATCATCTTCTTCCTCATTACACTCTACGCAGGTTTTATTTGGATGACCGCGCAAGGAGATCCTGCAAAAGTGACCAAGGCAACCACGATGCTTACACAGGGAGTTATTGGCATGATCATTATTCTGTCCGCATTCGCAATTTCCAACTTCGCGATAAGCCAGCTCCTGCTCGCCTCCCAGGTCTAGTAACAAGTTGAGTAGCAAATTGATCGGATCCAGTGAGATCGAATCAGATAAAACCACTCGCCTCTTGGCGGGTGTTTTTTTGTATCAGATTTGTCATAGGTACGACATTTTTGATATGGCAGATGTAAATAAGTTTGGTGGAGGTGAGTGAGCAAACAAAAGAAATGAACGAGGGAGGGAAGACGAAGCGATCTGAGATGGAATGATCAAAAAAATGAAAGATAAATACAAAGACACAGGCGCAACGAACGGTGAAACAGCAAAAGCCAAACACCTATTGTAAAAAAGAAGACACCCCCGACCGTGAACCGGTCGAGGGTGATGTCTTCGTGAGTACTCAGCTTTGGGTCCTAGGTGCTGAGCAACCTGTGTCCTAACCCCGGCGTTGCACCGGGGTTTACATCACCTACGCGCATTCCGTTGCGCGCGGTGGTGGTGGGCCGACGTGCGGCGGGAGGAGGGCCGCGGACGGTGGTGAACCGTACGCTGTGCCCTTTCCTCCCGCTCGCGGAGGATCTCTCTGATGTTCGGCTTCTCCGGCACGAACATGTCGAGGTCCTCCTCCCACTCTTCCTCATCCTCAATCTGGATCTCCTCGCGCTCGGTTGCAGCCGAGCTTTCGCGAGGCACCCGCAGGGCGATGTCCGCCTTGCGGGTGGGGCCACCCAGTTGACGCATTGCGAGGACCGGGTCGCCGACGACAATGACGGTCTTCCCCGCCTCCGCCACCTGCCGCTGGAGACGAAGGGTCTCCAGCTGGAGGGCATGTTCCTGCGCCCTCTGCTCCTGTGCGGCCTCGGCGCGCTTGGGCGCCGAAACGGAGCAGTCCACGATCCACGAGAGGGGGACCGCGATCACCACGAGGGCGATCGCGTGCCACACCTTGCCCTGCTTGAGGGCGAAGGCGACTGCGGCCACCAAGAGGATCGTGAGTCCTCCCGTGACCACCTGTCCCATGCTGAAGCTGGTCGCCCAGCCCCAGAACTCGTGGACATTGCCCATGAGCCGCATCCCCTTGCCGGGGAGTTGGCTCTGGGTGAAGGCGTCGTACACGTCCCAGGCCATGGAGGCCAGCAAAACGGGGAGGAGGTACTTGATCCCCGCATCGAGGAAGAACTTGGCGTGGCTCGTCTTGGCCATGTCCCAGATGCTGATCAGGATACCGACCGAGACGGTCGCCATCAAGATCATGATCGCGAAGTTGAATGCTCGCGGGGTCTCCCCCAGGAGCAAAATCAAGATCGCGTTGAGCACAGTAGCCACCAGCAGGGGGCTGGAGGCCTGCGCCCTCAGGGACTGGAGGGCAGGAAGCTTGTCCCCGCCACCCTCCTCCTTCTGGCCGAGGAAGTGCAGCACTCCCCGGTACAGGGACGAATGAACCCCGACGACCAGACCCAGCACCTTGAGGGTGAACTGGGTCACGATCAGATTGAGCGCCGCAAGGATGAACATCCCGACGAAGCTCCCCGCACGCGCGGCGTAGAACCACGGAACCGCCGTGGTCACGTAGCACGCGACCCAGAGGGCCACGAGGAACGCCACGAACTGCCCGTCCTTGAGCAGTCCGGGGGCGATCCAGTTCCCGAGAACGTTCATGAAGTTCTGGCGGGTCCCGTTGACCCCGAGCCAGTTGAGGCCGCGCGCCAACAAGCGGCGCGCCATGAACGTGGTCCGCATGCCGCTGTGGTCGGCGGCGGTGTTGGCCTGGACCACGGCCGCGCACGCGTATACCAGGTTCTCGAAGGATCCCTGGTGCTTCTTGGCCGTCTCCACGAACGTGATCACGGAGACCACGCTCGAGAAATCGCCGTGGTTGAAGGCCATCCCGGCCTCCACGGCGAGGCTGTCCTGGACGTTCATGTCCAGGGCTGCCCTTGCGAGGCAGCTCACCCCGTGGCAGTACCACGCGAGGATCTCCCTGACGGAGTCCTCGTCGTACTTCTCCTCCAAGGCCTTGAGCACGGCATCCGACAGCACGAAGCTGCCGGGCTTGACCGCCCCCCCGGAGACCGGGGCGTGCGCGATCATGGACTCGTTGGCCGCAGCCAACAGAGCCATGCGCGCCTGGGCGTCCGTCGCACCGGGGAACTTGGCGAGGTGGGAGAAGAACCCGTTGAGGAGGCCCTCCATGGCCTCCTCCAGAACGGGATCCGCGAGGTTCTTGAGGACCGGGATCCGGCCCTTCAAAACCTGGAACGCCGTCTTGCCGACGCCGGCCGTCAAAGACGGCCCCGCCAACCTGAGCGCTCCGAGAACCTGATCGTTCATCATCGACACCAGGAGGGTGACGATGTGGGAGTGCGACAGGCCCTTACCTGCCGCGTGACCGACCTGCTGGCCGATCATGTCCTCCACCGTCTTCCAAAATGGAACGGTAGGGGACGGGGTCTTCTTGGGTGCCATATTTGGCTCCTTCCGTGTTGGGTGTCTCGTACGCTTTCGCGTTTCAATTTTAGAGAACGGTTCAACACGGCAGAAGCCGCGGCTATTCCTAAGGAATAACGTAGAAATATACCAGAAAAACACGGTTTTGTCAACCCTCACCCAAACACCTCCCCCATTGACAAAATTGCATTTTTCTGGTATGTTGCTTGGCTCACACAAGATGTGAGAAACCCCAAAAACAAGGGCTAAACGCCCGGAAAGGAGGCCGCATGGCCCACAGATTCAGGCTCCTCCGGAGTACCGGCGTTGCGTTGGGCCCCGACGAGGTCTCAAAGGGTCACTACATGGTGATCCTCGAGACCACCCCCAACCCCGACCTCCTGGCCTGGGTGGAAGCTGCCAGAGGGCTCCAGGGGGATTTGGAGGCAGCCGTCAACCTCCGCCGGCCCTTTGGCGGCGGAGAGACGGAGACCTCGCGGCGAGAGTGGGTAGCACGGCAGTGCGCCGCCCTCGTGCCGGCGGCCAAGGCTGCACCGGTCCCGCCTCCCGCGGCACCCGCAGTTCCAAAGGCTGCACCGAAGGCAGCTCCCAAAGCTGCCCCTGCGGCCGCCCCCGCCCCTCCGACGGCTCCGGCCAAGAAGGTGAAGCTGGCCAGATTCACCTTCACCCCTGTCGGAGGGTCTACCCCACCGGCCAAGAAGGCCCTCAACCTCGGGACCATCGGCACCAAGCCGACGGTGTTCTACAAGGTGGTGGAGAGGAAGAAGGAGAAGGTGGTGAAGATCGCCAAGGAGCCCTTCACCACCACCTCAGCTGGGATGTTGCGGCTCTACGCCCTCATCCCCGCCATGGTCCTGGCCCTCTGGGGCCTGGCGGTGATGGTGGCCGGCGCCGGCACAAACCCCGCCGGCGAGCCTCGGGGGATGTGGGCCCTGGCCTACATCCTCATGGGGCTCGCCCTCTGCGGTGTGGGAGGCTTGTTCGCCTTTTATGCCGTGATGGGCTGGTGGCCGATTCGGAGGGGCGGGAAGTTCCTCCAGTTCGCCCCCCGCCCCACGACGGCCACCGACGACGAGGAGACCTGAGCCGCCCCCCACCTCGCGCAATGCTGATCGTGCGCGAGAGAACAGACTCCCCGTCCTGGGTTGAGTCAGATCAGAACACGAACGACGCGCTCCAGGAATCCTGGAGCGCGTTTCGTTTTCATTGAGAGTTTGAAGTCAGGCATCCAGATAATCCTAAAAATTACTATCGTGTCCAAATATCAAACATGTGCCGATCGTCACATGTTTGATATTTCTTCATCGCCTCTTAAATCATTGTTTATTGCGGTTTGTTGAAATCTCTTAAAACCACCTGTTTCAAAATACGGGCGATCGTCACATATTTGAATATTGAGGATTCGTATAAGTGTGAGATGCATGGGTCAGATCTGGACCTTATCAGATCCAGCCTTCGTCCCCGAGAACACAGGTGTTTTGAAAGATGGAGCCACAGCGCAAGTCTTCTCAAAACGACTGTGTTTGAAGATAAGAGTACTCGACGAAGGAGTTCAGGCAATGTAGGGAGCGAAGGGTTGTGTTTACAAAAAGGGACAATCGGATAGAGACGTACAAGGCTTACTCCTGGCTAGCTGTCTTCTGAGTGCGAAGGCACGAAGACGTGTCTCTACTTCCGAGTCACTTTTTTAAACACAATCCGAGCGACCTCTCGATACAGACCGGGATCCTTGATACAATCCAATCACTATGACCCATTACCTGATTATTGGCGGAGGAATCGCAGGGACTTCGGCCGCTGAACAACTTCGCAAGCTGGACCCAACATCGGAGATCACCATCCTTAGCAACGAGGACCATCCACTTTATTCGCGTGTGCTCCTCCCCCACTACATCACTGGCAAAACCCCTCGCGAACGGGTCTTTTTAAAAACACCCGATTGGTACCAAACACAAAACATCCACCTCGCTATCCAAGAGGTGCAACACATCCATCCACAAACAAAAACAGTCACAACGACCTCCGGCGCCACCTATACCTACACAAAACTCCTGATCGCAGGCGGCGGAATTACTCGTCATCTCCCCTGGCCTGGCGAGGAACATGTTTTACACTTTCAAACGATCGAGGACGCCGACCGCATTAAGGAATTCCTGGATGATCACACATCTGCAGGTCTCAAAGCCGGACTCATTGGCGGTGGATTCATTGCTATGGAGTTTGCCGAACTTTTTGCCAACAAATCCTGGAGTACGCACCTTTTTTTGCGGGGAACGACCTTTTTTTCTCACACGTTTGACCAAGCCTCTTCCGACCTACTCGAGGAACACCTCACAGCGCACAACATCACCGTTCACAAAAACATGTCCCTTGCCTCTTACAATGGAGCTATTGCAAAGACGGAGGACAACGGGACGTTTCCCTTTGATGTATTGGCCGCAGGCGTTGGAATCAGCAGTCAATTTTCCTGGGCGTCCGATGCAGGAGTTACCGTTGGAACCGGTGTAAAAACCAACGAGTTTTTAGAAACAAACGTCACCGATATTTACGCGGCAGGTGATTGTACCGAGTATATGGACACAATTGTTAATCGCCAAGTGCACATTGGTAATTGGATGAATGCACAGATGCAGGGTCGACATGTTGCAAAGGTTATGACAGGTGAGCGCGCACCGTTTGAGCTCGTTTCCTCCTATGCCACGCATGTGCTAGGGATTGATATTGTGGCAATTGGAGATG
Organism: Candidatus Uhrbacteria bacterium CG10_big_fil_rev_8_21_14_0_10_50_16; assembly: GCA_002774875.1. Lineage (NCBI taxonomy): Bacteria > Candidatus Uhriibacteriota > Candidatus Uhrbacteria bacterium CG10_big_fil_rev_8_21_14_0_10_50_16. The sequence continues at coordinate 54,163 of PCYM01000006.1, read as the reverse complement.
CAAACATTGTACACGCCGAACAGGTATTAGCCCGTGATTATGGCGACGGTCGCACGCTGCTCTTTGTGCGAGGAGATCGCGTCGTCGGTGCATCGCTCCTTAAACACAACACCGATCGCGCTCCAATCATTGCTCTGATCAAATCAAAACAACGGCTCTGTGAACTATCGCGACCCCTTTCTGACACAACAATCGATCTACGAGAGTTTTAACCATCCTACCCATTCACTTCACACATAACACGTACCCTATGCCTCTCCCCCTTAATACAAAATCAACCTACGAACAACTCGACGGATCTAATGCGCTTATGTCCATCTCTATGTTTCCAGAGCAGTGTGCGCAAGCCTGGAGCGAGACGAAGAGTATGGTTTTCCCAAAACATTATCTCAGCTGTACAGAAGTCGTCGTAGCTGGCATGGGCGGATCCGGACTAGGCGGGCATTTGGTAAATGCGATCTTTGGTCATGAGATGAATATCCCCCTCATCGTCCTCAATGATTATGACTTGCCAAAATGGGTTAATCGACAAACACTCGTTATTGTCGTCTCCTATAGCGGATCTACAGAGGAGGCGCTTTCGATGTGTAAGCAATCCGTCTCACGGCATTGCGCGACGGTTGTGATCGCAAGTGGTGGTAGGTTGGAAAAAGCGGCTAAGCGTGCAAAGGTACCGGCCTATATTTTTAGTGATTTTCTGACCAATCCTGCCAACATGCCACGTATGGGCATTGGCCTTACCCTCTTTGCAGAACTTGGAATCCTTAAACAACTTAGCTATCTACGATTAAGCGACAATGCCGTCAAACAAGCCGTGAGTCATACACTCGGACTCAGCGAAGCATGGTCTGCTGCCGTTCCTCAGTCAAAAAACATTGCAAAAAAATTAGCCGTGAGTTTACAAGGTCTCGTTCCCGTATTTGTCGCGAGTGAGCATTTGGTAGGAAATGCGTTAACAGCACGAAATCAGACGCATGAAAGCTCAAAATGCTACAGTGATTGGCATGAAATTCCCGAGATGAATCATCATCTCCTAGAGGGGCTTCAGCACCCGGAAGAGGCCAAGAAGCTTGCGTTCGTGCTCTTTGCCTCAAACCTTTATCACACGCGCAATCAAAAGCGGCACGAAATTACGGCGAAGGTATTAAAGAAGAGTGAGATTGCCGTGCACGTCATTGATGTCCTGGGAGAGACAAAGTTAGAGCAAGCGCTCGCAGCTCTTCAATTAAGCAGCTATGTGAGCTTTTATCTCGGGACGCTCAATGGGGTAGATCCATCTCCAATCCCTTGGGTCGACTACTTTAAAGAACAACTCGCGTAAACCAAAACCCCCGGCATGTCCCGGGGGTTTTTACTACATTTCTGGAAACAGTTGCTCTCCCGCCTCGTTGTAAATAAAGATGGCAAGTGTTGGGCACGACTGCGCACCAAGTAACAGATTCTCGTACCCTTCCTCGTCCAACATCACCCAGCGCTCGTACGTTTCTGAGAGGTCCGTCTGTGTCGGATCAAGCACAATCGCTTTATTCTCGGCGTTAAGTTGAAAAATCTCCGGAGCAATGGTCACGCATGATGCCGCTCCAATGCACAAGTCTTCGTCAACACGGATTCGGTAATTGGTCATAGGGTATCAGCTCCAAAATATTTTTCTCTATAAAACCGGATTAATTCTTCTACTGCTGGTAAACACGTTGGGTTTCCAATGCCTACTTTTGTGCGTTGTTGCACGGCCTCCAAGGTAATAGCGCCGTCTAGCACGGCCTCCTCAATGTCGTGATCCGTAACTTGCGAGACAGGATCGACTAATCGTTTTGCGGCTACAATGATTTTATCAAACTGATCGGTTCGACGATAGTAGTCATTAATTGCATCACGCAGGGCCTTGTCGCACAGTACCGAACAGTGAAACTTTCGCGTTGGCAGTCCACCCAATCGCTCCATAATATCTTGCGGTTTGAGTTTACGCGCCTCGTCCAGCGTCATCCCACCGTTCTCTGTAACCATCACGCTTGCCATGGACGTAGACGCGATGGCCGACCCGCATCCAAATGTTTTCCACCGAAAATCGGCAATGCGTTCTGTGTTTGCGTCGACCTTCATCCACACGCGTAGCTCATCTCCACAGGCGGGTGACCCTACTTTTCCGATAGCATTGTATGCTGACATGTCTTCCTCGCCCATCACGAAGTTTTTTGGGCTAAAGAAATGTTCCTTTACCGCGTCGGAATAAAACCAAGACTCCGCGCCACTTTGTGAAGACACATCTCCCTGTCTCCCTTGGACGGCTTCTGATTTGTAGTCTGCCATAGTCTTACGCTTCTAATTCAAAATACTTCTCATCTACACAAACAGGGCTCATGGCACGTAAACGCTCCACAAGGGGTGGTAACACCTCTAAAAGGTACTCAATATCCGCCATCGTTGTAGATCGACCGAGCGAAAATCGCATACTGCCGTGTGCCACCTCAAACGGCATGCCGAGTGCCAAAATCACGTGTGATGGATCCAACGACGCGCTCGTACATGCACTCCCCGTAGAGGCATAGACACCTACCGCATCTAAATAAAGCAATAGCGCTTCGCCCTCTAAATCCATAAAGGAGATGTTGACGTTGTTTGGGATCCGTTGCGCACGGTCGCCATTAAGTCGCGTCTTGGAAATCGTTGAAAGAACACCATCAATGAGTCGCGCTTGTAATGGCTGCGAATGATCCGTATCTTCCTCACGTCGATCCACCGCGAGTTGTAACGCCTTGCAAAGGCCAACACTCCCCGCAACGTTCTCCGTACCTGGCCGCAATCCACGCTCCTGCGCACCACCAAATTGCAATGGCGTGAGTTTAACACCGCGCTTTACATAGAGAAGACCGGATCCTTTTGGTCCATAGACTTTTGATCCATTCAACGAGAGAAGATCCACGTGTAGTTTGCGCACGTCCAAGTCCAAGTACGCCGCTGCCTGACACGCATCCGTATGAAATGCCACGTGTTGCGCGTGCCCCTCTTGTTTTTTCTTCTCAATCGCCCGTCCAATATCGGCAACGGGTTGAATCGTTCCAATCTCATTGTTGACCAACATAACCGATACGATGGTTGTGTCCTCTCTGATCACATCCAACACCGCCTGCGCATTTACAATCCCGTTTTTCTCTACAGGGACAATCGTTAATTCAAATCCTTCCTTGCGTTCCAAATGCTGCATTGCCTCCAACACCGCGTGGTGTTCAATAGACGTCGTTACAAGATGTTTACCTTTACTTGCCATGGCGCGCGCGTATCCCAAAATTGCCAAATTATCACTTTCCGTACCACCGCTTGTAAACAAGATCTCATCAGACCTACAAGCAAGCAACTCCGCAATTCCCTCGCGAGCCGCAATCACCGCGTCGTTTGCCTGTTTGCCAATGGAATGAAAACTCCCAGGATTCCCGTAAGTCTCCTGTAAATAGGGCATCATAGCCTCCAATACTTCTGGCGCGAGTGGTGTGGTGGCGGCGTGATCCAAGTAGACGTGTTTGTTCTGGTCCATAGTTGTTGGACTATAGCAAAATGAGCGCTTGCGTCAATCATTGACACGGGCAGCAACAAGGCGTACGGTCTCGTTGAAAGGGGGTCCCATGAAACCCGACATCTCCAAGGCTCACGAACTGTTCCTCTTCTTGTTACAAGTTGCGTCGACCGCAAGCAACGAATTCGAGATCCGCGAGCAGCTGCGCACGGCCGGCTTCCCCAACCCGGAGGTCGTCTCCATAGAGATTGTCTCGCGCGACCCAGACACCAACCAGCCACGCTTCCGGATCATCGCACAGACTCCTTTTGAGGGAGTGGTGCATGTCTGATCCTCAACCTCAACCCCGACACGAGAATCCTGGCGTGCCGGGGTTCTCTGTTACATGGGTTTTTGTAAAATTGCACGCAGCTCCTCCCATTCTCTTTCGGGCAGCCCAACGACTTTGTCACGCGACGTCGTGCCGCGCAAAACCGTACAAGATGATTTTGCAATCCCGAGTTGCTTTGCCAGAAATGCAATCAGTTCTGCATTTGCTTTTCCTTTTTCTGGCTGCGCGTTGAGACGAATCTTTACCGTGGTCTCGTCCAACCATCCCATGACCTCCGTTCGCTGTGCTCCCGGGATCGCTTTTACATTGAGTTTCATAGATATCAAATTACCAACTTCTGCTCCTATCAACTTAAGGTGATTTTCTCACAGTCGTACAGATTTCGGCTTAAATTTCTAATCTCATCTAGACTTCGCCCCCGAGAACACGTGTGTTTGAAGATGAATGAACTCAGCGAAGAAGTTTAGCAATGTAGGAGCGAGGCGTGTTGCTTCTAAATAATCCGTGTTGGGCGTCGACCCAATCTTTAGCAGACGCAGGCAATACACTGGTACATCGACGACTCCTTGCAGATTATTTAAAGCAATGCACCGAGCGCAATTCTCAAAACGCATGTGTTTTAAAGTATGAGCTCTCACTTCGCACGTTGTGCTACGTTAGGGACAAGTCGGCGAAGGAATCTAGCCTGTCACAGCTCGAGGATAGGTATGGTTAAATGATCATGAAAAAAACGAGGCCGTAACAGCCTCATTTTAACATCTCCTACGCCTTTTTCACCATTTTCTCCAAGAGAAAATCTACAACCTTCTCATTACGCATTCGGTAGCGCATATAGTCCCTATACGCATCCGAGGAAAGCTTATCGCGTGCTTCATCATCCTCCTTATAAAGAGCAAGCTGCTTCTCAATCTCCTCTTGTACGTCGTCGTTACTTACATCCAATCCTTCTTTGGTTCCAATCGCGCGGAGCAACAATGCAACCTTTACGCGCAATAGCCCTTGGTCGCGCATCCCCTCCCGTAGCTCTCCCGCCGTTTTCCCAAGCGACTTCATGTAGTCATCAAACACCCCACCGCGAGACGTCACGGCGTGCTCCAACTCATGAACCATCTTCTCCACTTCATCTTCCACAAGGAATTCTGGGATTGTGCCAAACGCGGACTTCTCTGCCAACAACTCAAGCGCCTCCCGTTCTATACGTCGCTTCTCTTGTTCTTCATTTTCCTTTTCTAGGTTCTCGGCAATCTTTTCATGGAGATCTGCAACACCCTTCAGTCCGAGTGACACAGCAAACGCATCATCCACTGTTGGTGACTCCAACGCGTAAATTTCTTTTACCGTTACATCAAAATCCACAGGGGCTCCTGCTAGATGCTTCTGAAAGTGCTCTTTTGGAAACGCGAGCGTAAAGACCTTCTGATCTCCTTCCTTCATCCCAAGCATCTCATCTTTCATGCCAGGAACGTAGTGATCCTCTTGCATGTACACACGGAATCCCTGTGTTGATCCACCTTCCACGGGTACAAGATCCCTTTTCATTTCAAGATCAATGACCACCATTTGATCCATGGTCACCTCTGTGTCCTTTGGGGCACGAACCTCCTTGGTCTGCATGCCTGTAAGCTCTTTAATGGCTTTCTCAATATCTTTTTCTTCCGCCTTCGTTGATTTCCCCTCAACAGTCAATTTGTCATATGAGGCAATCTTGCTTACCTCTGGCATAAGCGTAACAGTTGCCGTAAACACAAGTTCATTTCCTGGCACCATCTTCTCAATATCTACGCGTGGTTGGCCAATTGATTCAATCTTCTCGTCCATTAACGCCTTTGCCACGTGCAAACGCACCATTGGCTCAATCGCCTCTTCTAACACACGCATCTCTCCAACATTATTCACGATTGCCTCGTAAGGAGCTTTTCCACGACGGAATCCATCAATATTCATGTGCTCGGAGATATGACGTGCGGCCGTCACCAAAAATGGCTGCACCTCCTCCGGAGAGATGGTAATGGTAAGTTTTACCTCGGAATCAGAAACGGTTTCGCGCTTTATATCCATACGTGTAATTGATTTTGTGCCGGAACAATAGCCAAAATGTGGGTCTACGTCAAGGAGCGCCCGGAGTGGTGCAAAAATAAGTGACTCGGCAGGCCACGCCACTCTGCGTGCGTTCGCACGCAGAAGACAGCTTGTCAGAGATAAGGTCTTGTAAGCATGGCGCCGGCTTGTCCCTTATTTTTGCACAACTCCTCGCTCCTAATTGCTGAAATACTTCGTCGAGGAGGCTTATCTTCAAACACATGCGTTTTGGTTACGCAGGTTAAATATAAAGTGAGATCAATATAAAACACGAAACCGCCCACCGGAGTAGGCAGCTCGTGTAGCTGTCTCGGTTGGACGGTTGAGCGACCTCAGTCGGTCGGCTTGTCCTCACTGACCACCTTCGCTTGATGCTCGGCGATCACCTCCCTCACCAGGATGAGTCTCTCGCTGTTGGGATCGCACTCGCTCCCATCCTCTGCTTCCCCGAAGATCAACCAGCGGAGCTCCCCCTTGATATCGGCACGGCGAACAGGGTCGTCCATCCCGCTGTCTTGCATCACATCGAGACACAACAGCGTGCACTCGTTGCAGATGTTCGCGTCTGGACTCTTGACCATGGCCCGAACTTCCTTTGGCTTCCTGCCGCAGAAGCTGCATTTTAGATCACCCGACATGACGATCTCCCTACTGAATGATGAACTGCCATTGTGCTTTGACCTTTTGGTCGCCACACATCTAAAAACATGTTTTTTATAACAGAATATCTACAAATTGTCAACTCTCTCGCCCATCATTTAAATAGAGACGTCAAAAATCCTTCACAGCCAACATGGAGGGATTTTATGCGGCAAGAAGATTTTAAACACAACCCCATACTTTGCTGTATACTCGATATATCTTTAATGCGACTTTCTATGAACCCAAAACGACATCTCGATTCAGGAGCAGCAGTGGCCTTCTCGGAGCCAGACCACGATCTGATTGGTACTCTGCCAAGTCACGCACCCGTTGAGGCTGCAAATTCTGAACCCCGTCTTGACGCGGTTCAGATCAAGGATCTTTCTTATGCTTATATTGAAACAGGCGCGCCCTGGCAATCTCGCGAAGAATTACAAAAAGAAGCCGACTTAGAAAATCGAGCAAGGAAGGCGCACGAGCAAGAACAAACAGGACGAGAACTAATACGTTTGCAAAAAGAGGAAGCGCTTGCCGCTGCGGGCAAGTACGAGAATAATATGGCTTCCATGAGAAAGACGCAGGCGATCGAGTTACGACGCCGTGAGGTCGCACTTCAAAATCAAATGGATGCGCTCCGACCATGGAACATTTTACAAAAAGGCGAACTCAACAAGCAGCTCGCGATCGTGACAGAACGTCTTAACGGACTTACTCAATCCACACCCGACATGCGGCATCGAGAACGACAAGCTGCAACCGTTCAGGCGGTTCGCGAAACAATCCCGGGGAGAACCGTGCGTCAACCAGAAGAACATCGACCAACACATATCCAGGCCCGAGATAACATGCATGCCGACGCAAGGAAGCGAGATGACATAGGATTTTTTGGACGATTGTTTGGAAAGAAAAAAATGAATATCGCGCGCGGAAAAGCGCTTGGGTCTTCTGCACGTTATGGTCAAGAGCTGCGCAAAGGCCACGGTGAGGTTGCTATCTCTCAACAAGAGCTCGACGATCTCAACGATCAACTTGATAACGTTGCCTAGTGACCGCAATTCAAAACACCCACGATTGTGGGTGTTTTTGTGTTCACGATTAGCTGTTAACGCACGTATTCCAGCGGGTTGGTAAATCGCCCGCCAGAGATCACTTCAAAGTGCAAGTGTGTTCCCGTAGAGTTTCCTGTTGTTCCACACAATCCAAGCGCCTGGCCCTTTGCGACGGTTTGTCCATTTGATACATAGAGTTTTGCATGGTGACCATAACGCGTCACAAGACCATTTCCGTGATTAATCTCCACCGTGAGTCCATATCCACCCTTCCAACCGCTGTACTGCACAACACCATCATCGGCTGCATAGTTATTGTTGTCAAAATGACAGTCAATATCCACGCCTGTATGCTTCCATCCAAAGTATTGCGTAATAATGTGCAGATCCGTTGGCCACACCATACGCCCGGACGCCGCCGTGCTTGGTGCCGTTGCATTTGGATTGCCGGTAGGCGTAGATGTAGATGGTGCACTTGTAAAGACCCTTGCCACAGAACGAGGAGCTGGAACCGCAGCCGGCTGCACGCCATTTGGAATAATCAATTCTTCTCCAATACTCAATGCGCTACTGGACGTAAGGTTATTAAATTCCGTAATCTCTGTTGCGGCCGCGTCGTACTTACGCGCGATTGCTAAGATCGTGTCTCCCGACTTGACCTTGTGCGTCAGCCCGTCTACAGGAAGAATTTGCAATGTATCACCAGGTCGAATGGTCGACTTTGCTGTAATATTATTGGCCCACAACAACGTGTTCAACGAGATTCCATGAGCCTGCGCGATAGTACCAATCGTATCACCGTCCTTAACTGTGTAGGCAAGTTTTTCCGTACGAGGAGCAACACTTGCACCCGACTCAGAGATAGTCAGCGCAATAATAGCGGATCCTCCAGATGTCGTTGCAACATAATCGTCGGCCGGTGTATGAAAGTCAATGTCAGATTGCACGCTCAATGCTGCAGATCCAAGATAACGCGAAGGTTTTGACGTTACGGTATCCGCGCGTACGGCAACAACTCTATTTGTTTGTCCGGTTACCATTTCGTACAATAAACTTTCTTGACCAAAGTCATCCGCACGCACACCACTCGCTTGCACGTTCATTGCCGTCGTGGTAAACGCCAACAATATAACGACGGTATGAATGGCGTAACGGTTGGTCAAAAAATACATGAACTTATTTTTTCCCGGAACATAGATGCGTCCAAAAAATCGGCGCAAGAGGAAGAGCCCGCGATAAAGAGGAACACCAAAAATAGAAACAAAAAAATGCGCAATTGTTCGAACAGGCGAGAGCAATGGTCTGAGTACCTGTTTGGAATAATAGGCAACGTTGGCACCAAGTTTTACAAAGAGGATAAACCCCCGTAACGCAAGACGTTTGAGTTGTAATAGCATGTAATGCCACGCTATCAGAGTGCCTGTACGTCGTCAACTTATTTTTTTACTTACCGTTCAAAAGAAAAGAGACGTTCATTGTCGATTGGCAGCATAAACACGGGAGCGAATGAATGTCTCGTGGAAAATCCGGATAGGGACGGCAGAGTCAAAACAGGTTGTTTTATATATAACGATTCGTAGCCATTCTGTATCGTACTGCCGCTCACGCTCCATGACATTTGTGAAGACGATTTTGCAAATGTATTACGATCCGTCAGCTGACCGTCTTCGCTATAGCGTTCTTCTAAAATAAGACACTGGCCATTTGTATACTGACACCAACGCTGTGCACGTACGGATTCGTTGACCAGGAATGTTTCGCCTTCAATCAACCCTGATGCATTAAACGCACGAAGAAGTTGTTGATCGACTCGATCCACCTCATCTCGTTGTTGAATCTCTTGCAACGCAATGCGACCATCCACAAGCTCCGCGTAACGATACGTGCGTTCCAAGGCAGTCGTTGCGTCTTGTCGTGATCGGTCTTCCCAGAAAACATTTGTCACCTTATGTTGTTGATCCAAAGGGTGGATATATTCCCCACTCACCATCACACCTTGTTGTTGCACAAAAATATGCGGAAATTTTGCCGACACAGGGCGCGCGGAGTGATCCCGTGCAACACCGTACTGCAACAAATCCACGCCATGGTGGACCACACCTGCAGACACCGATGTATCAAAACGTTGTGCTCCTGCTAAACTCATACCTCTATCGTAAACGATTCTCGATGCAAAGAACAGCGCCCATGTGTTTGCACCGCCATTCTGTGCGCCAATGTTCCGTATCCTTTATGTTGCGCAAAGTTGTACTGCGGAAATAATTGATGCACCTCCGTCATAAATCGGTCACGCGTCACCTTGGCAATAATCGACGCAGCCGCAATACAGAATTCTTGCTGGTCTCCTCGGATAATAGCGGTCTGCGAAATTTTGATATGTGGAATTTCCCGTGCGTCTACGAGGATGTGATCAACATGCGTCAGTGCCTCAGCCGCTTTTTGCATGGCCAATAAATTCGCTGGTCGGATTCCAAGTTTATTAATATCCTCCACATGAACGATGCCAACGCCGACAGCTATAGCAACCGCGTGAATTTGATCAAATAATGTCTCACGTTGACGTTGTGAAAGCGTCTTTGAATCCCTTACCGCCAAACCATGACCCTCGGGTAAGATCACCGCCGCCGCAACAACCGGACCCGCCAACGCCCCAGCCCCCGCCTCGTCCACGCCCGCAATCAATTGCACACCTTGCGCACGTAATTGTATCTCTAATTTGCCCGATGGGAGGATAATACTCATTCTATTGACGTTTAAGGCTAACATTCGTATTATATCGGCATTCGCCCCTTAGGGACAAGCGATTTAGACAAAAACTCATTCTCTTAGTCTTGTAACCTATGAATGTCGTGATTTTCGCGATTGTTTCAAGTGTTATTGCGCTTCTCTATGCGCTCTATCTTATTCGTTGGATCCTTCGCTTACCGGCAGGAGAAGGAAAAATGACCGGGATTGCACATGCAATTCAAGAAGGGGCAAAGGCCTTTTTAAACCGTCAGTACCGTGTGATCGGCTATATTGGGGCTGTTGCATTTGTGCTTTTGTGGCTGTTTCTTGGATCAACGACCGCTATCGGATTTGCTGTTGGTGCCATTTTATCTGGTGTTGCCGGCTATATTGGAATGAATGTTTCCGTGCGTGCGAATGTCCGTGTGGCAGAGGCGGCTCGCAAGGGCATCCACGAAGCACTCGACATTAGCGTTAAGGGCGGAGCCGTTACAGGATTGTTCGTGGTTGGTCTCGCCCTCTTGGGAGTCACTCTTTTCTACTACTTTACACGGGATGTAAGCGCTTTGATCGGATTGGCGTTTGGAGGATCCCTCATCTCCGTGTTCGCACGTTTGGGTGGAGGTATTTTTACCAAAGCCGCAGACGTGGGTGCTGACCTTGTTGGAAAAGTTGAGGCAGGGATTCCAGAAGATGATCCACGGAACCCAGCCGTGATTGCCGACAACGTGGGAGATAACGTGGGAGACTGTGCCGGTATGGCTGCCGACTTATTTGAAACTTACGCCGTTACGGCCGTAGCAACCATGTTGATCGCTGCCATCACCTTTGTAGATGTGGAGGCGGTTATTCTCTACCCATTGGCTCTTGGTGCTGCGTCTATCATCACCTCCATTATTGCGCTGTTCTTTATCCGACTCGGACAGAAAGAAAACATCATGGGGGCATTGTACAAAGGGTTGATCGCGGCCGGTGCTTTGTCGGCAATTGCGTTCTATCCAATTACCAAGTTTTTACTTGCTGATGTTCCTGGGCTTAACTGGTTGAACGTGTTTTATAGTGCATTGATTGGACTCGCCGTCACGGCTGCCATGGTTTGGATCACGGAATACTACACCGCAACCACGTACAGCCCGGTAAAGAATCTTGCTAAGGCATCTGAGACAGGCCATGGAACAAACGTGATCGCTGGCTTGGCTCTTTCCATGAAGTCGACCGCAATGCCTATTCTCGTGCTTGTAGCTGCCATCCTTGGTGCCTACGCGCTTGCTGGATTGTTTGGAATCGCGATCGCTGCTATGGCGATGTTGTCCTTGACTGGAATTATTGTGACACTTGATGCCTACGGTCCGATTACGGACAACGCGGGTGGAATCGCTGAGATGGCAAACATGCCAGAAAAAGTTCGCGAGGTGACCGACAAACTCGACGCGGTTGGAAACACGACAAAGGCCGTCACAAAAGGCTATGCCATTGGTTCTGCCGCCCTTGCAACACTTGTCTTATTTGGAGACTACACACACAAACTCGCAGAGCTTGGAGGGCCAACAGAGTTCTTGATCGACAATCCACTTGTGATTGCTGGCCTCTTTATTGGAGGGCTTCTTCCTTACCTCTTTGGGGCATTTGCCATGGAGGCTGTTGGAAAAGTCGCTGGTCGCGTGGTTGAGGAGGTGCGTCGACAGTTCCGAGAAATCCCTGGAATCATGGAAGGAACCGCCAAGCCTGAGTATGGCAAGGCCGTTGATATTGTCACCAAGGGAGCGTTGAGTGCCATGATCATCCCAGCACTCTTGCCGATCCTCGTGCCAATTTTGGTCGGGTTTGTCTTGGGACCAATCGCATTGGGCGGTGTCTTGATTGGATCCATCATTACCGGAATCTTTGTGGCGATCTCTATGACCACAGGAGGTGGTGCATGGGACAATGCAAAGAAGTACGTAGAGCTTGGTAACTATGGTGGAAAGGGATCCATCGCACATCAAGCGGCCGTAACAGGTGACACCGTTGGAGATCCATACAAGGACACCGCGGGACCTGCCATTAACCCAATGATTAAGATCATCAACATCGTTGCGTTATTGATTGTCGCGTTGATCATCTAGGTAATTCATCCTTGTTCAATCCAAAAACCTCGGGCGTATGCTCGAGGTTTTTTGTTTGACACAGTCTACCCTCATTGCTATAAACAACGTGTTGCAAACCCGGAGGCACCATGGCACGCAGTAGGCTGTCGATTTACGACTGGGCATGTGGGGAAGTTGATCGACTCGTTGATCTGCACAACATCCGAAACGTCAACTACACCTCGGGAGAATCAGATGCTACATGGAGTTTTACCAAGACACCCTGCTCACTGTTGCTAGAGCAGACAACCCACGGGTACAGGTTCTCCCTTTGCTTCACCCATGTCGCAGTCGTGACGATGGACCTTTCCAGCCACGTAGAAGGGATCAATGATCAAACTCTGCATGAGCTCCACTGGCCCATGATCACCTGCTTCACCGAGATGTGTCTGAGCCTCTTGCAGGCCAGCCGCACCTCCTAATCGCCATCGACCGCATACTGCGCCGGGGGTGAAACATTATCTAAAAATAACGCTCTTCCCTTTTTGCACAAGCATTCCATCCGCCGCAAGCCGATTAATCATCGCCTCCAACCAAGTTCGATCAAGCTCATCGTCATACTCGTTGTCGATCTTGCATCCAATCGAATCAACAGTAACTAACTGAACCGATTCTCGAACGAGTTTCAATATCCGCCCCCGGTAAATGCGATCCGGGTGTTTTTTATTGCGATGAATGGTCTCCTGTGCCTTTGCGACCATCTGCTTTGGTGCCGTCACTTCGCCCGACAAAAATTGCTTTGCCGCCAGACATTCCTTTTGCATTGGGCACGCGGCGCAATTGGGAACCTTGGTGCAATACATCGTCGCCACATCAAAAATCGCCTGCGGGATATCAAACGCCTGAGCCGATCCCATGAGAGTTATTTGAGCCTTTTGTTGAATTTGCTCGTCATCCGCCGGCTGCGGATACGTTTTTCCCAATAAAAACCGCCCACAAAACCTGCGAATATTGGTGTCAATCGGTAAATACGGTTGTTTGTACGCAAACGCCATCACCGCCGACGCTGTATAGGGTCCAATTCCCTTAAGCGCGAGCCACCCCTCGCGATCCCTGGGTTCTCCACGCTCCACAATCTGCCGTGCAATGTCTCTCAATACTAGCGCACGACGGTTGTACCCTAAACCCGCCCACGCGTGCAGCACATCGGCGTTTGAAGCCTCTGCAAGTGCCTTCCACGTGGGAAACCGTTTGAGCCACGATGCATAAAATCCCTTTACACGATCCACCTGCGTTTGCTGTAACATGATCTCACTCACCAAAATGCGATACGCATTATGCGTACGTCGCCATGGGAGTTTCCGTCCGTGCGCGGTATACCACCGCAAAAGTTTTGTATCAGGTTTCATGGCGCTCAGTTTAGCAAATTCAATGCAAAAACAAATACCCCATAACGAGGTATAAGCTTAGTAATCAAATTCAATGGTACACGTTCTACATTGTGGGCGGGGAGACAGTGTGTCCCCCCGAAGATGAGAAGTGGGTCCTAGGCCGCTACCGCCGCACGAACTTGCTGTACAACCTCTTCCATGTACGCCACAGCCTCTTCTGGAGAGGCAAAGCCCGGCCTGGAAGAAAGAAGCGTGATGTGAAAAACACCGCTGCGGTACAGATTCACCGCGCCAGCAAATCTCCCCGTTCCAGCGTCCTGACCGTACAGTTCACAGCGGATGTCGTTGTCCGTGGAACCGATCACAAGTGCCGTGGCATGAGTCACTTACACGTCCTTCCTAGCTGTTTGATACAGCTTTCCTTGTTACCTGCCTTAACGGATATACCCTCTTTGATCTTAGCAAAAAACGGCAAAGTAGAGAAACAAAAAACCTTTATGAAAATAAACCACTATCTCTCACCTAGCTCAACCTCTCCTACTCGCATGCGGAACCAAAGGTGAGCGAATACAGGCGCACGCCACTTGGAACGTTGAGTGTCAATACGCCTGTTAGGTGTGCACTAGCTGCAAGCAACCGATACATGCGCGGCTCGCGTGCAAAAATAACAGAATCATCACCGTCAAAAACAATATCGTCGCCCGCCTCGTTCGTCGCAAGAGCGTTTCCATCACGCACAACCGCAATCCGCTGCTTCTCTCCATCGCTCGTCTGTGCAACCAAGTTGATGGACCCCGCCATAAACGGCAAGTGAATTTTTCCGCCGTGTGATTCTACGTATCCTTCGCGGACAGTCCATTCCCCCTCCAAACTTGGCGTGTCACGTTGATCGCTTACGCGTTTATAATTATGGCAATGATTCGCCTCAACGTCTGAATTTTTAAAATGTCCGCGTGAGAATCCAAGATATATCTCGGGAGTTGTAGGAAAACAAACCCCACCAGACGACTTCGACTCTCTCTCAATCTTTGGCAACGCCTTCGCCCCCACGCCTCGCAACGCCTTTTGAATTTCTTTCTCAATCTCTACATATCCCCCCTCTCCTACGTGATCAAAAGCAATTTGACCCGCCTTATTGATCAATACAAGTCGCGGCCACCAATGGTTGTTATACGCCTCCCAAATCTTTGATTCTGAATCAATCGCTACCGGATACGTGAGATCAAATTCTTTTACAGCTGTTTCGACATTTAATACGTCTTTCTCAAACGCGAACTCGGGCGTATGTACACCGATCACAACGAGACCTTTCTTTGCATACAGCTTGTGCCATCGGCGTAGATGTGGCATGACGTTGAGGCAGTTAACGCAGGAATATGTCCAAAAATCAATCAAAACGATTTTTCCTCGCAGCTGTTTTAACGTGAGTGGTTCCGTATTCAACCAAATGATTCCTTTTGGAAACTCTGGTGCTTGTAGTCCAAGATTTTTTCCAAATGCGCGTAAGTTCATATCAAATTACTTTGCAAAGACTAAATCACAACACCAAACATCTGCCGCACCACATACCCCAACACATACGCAATTCCAGCCGCGGCCCCTGCAATGGCCAGCATCTCCAAACCACTTTTCCATTTGGATTGTCGTGTCAGTGAAGCTTTCCATACACCAAACGCAAACAACGCAATTAACGTCACAACCACAGAAATAGGAATAGCCATCCGCACAGGGAAAATGAAGTAGGCACCAAGAGGGATGATTCCTGCCAACAAGTAGCTGACCCCCATTACGCTCGCGGCAAACACAGGCGCTTGATTTCCAGAAGGAGAACTTGCTCGCTCGTGCCGAATAATTTGTCCCAGCCATCGCCTACGCTGCACCTCGATCGCTTGCAAAATTGCGTAACTTGTTTCTTGCTTTACTCGCTCCTGCTTTAACACTGCGTGAACCGGTCCTCTCCCAACCCCTTGCTTCTTCATCAGCTCATCCCAATCTGACTCATGCTCCTGCAACCACACTTCTCCTTCTGATTTTGAGGACAAGTAGCTCCCCGCCGTCATGGACGTAGCCTCTGCAAACAGCAGAACAATCCCGGATAAAATCACAATGTAGGTACTTTGCGTTCCCGCGGCAATACCGGTAATTGCACCCAACGTCGAAACAAGGCTGTCTTCTACACCAAAGACGACCTCTTCCACGACACGTCGTAATTTAAACCACTTCCTCCTTGCCATAACGTTATTCTATCACGTTCAAGGCCAACTGTTTGTTGCACCGTGAGCTCCTACAGCCGATCTATTAAAAATAATTCGAGCGATCCAAGATTTGTGAGTGGCGCCGTAACCACTGTAAGTAAGTTTGTAAGCAACAAAAACCCAATAATCAAGATGAGATATCCTGATGCCATATGAACAATCTGTTGTAGCCGCTGCGTCTTACGAATCCATGGCATGAGTTTATCCAAAAATACACTAACCAATAAAAATGGTGATCCGATACCGAGACCAAATGCCAACATCAACAAAAACCCTTGTCCCAACGTGGCGGCCTGACTCGTCCACAGAAGAATGACTGCAAGGACCGGGCCAATACAGGGCGTCCACGCAAATCCAAATGTCAGACCTAGCACAAACACATTCAAACTTTGATAACGAGTGAATTGTGCGTGTAGATTCAATTTACGTTCTCTATACAATGCTGGATTTTTAAATACGCCCAAAAGATACAAACCAAGAACAATGAGAACGACCCCCCCGACGCGAGATAAGATCATCTTGTAATGCGCAAGCAAGGATCCGATCCATGTAGACGACATTCCTAGCAACAAAAAAATCACCAGGAACCCTAAGACGAATATGAGCGTGTGAGAAAAGAGCTTAATCTTGTTTGCCCGATCATCTGTATCTGCTGCGCCCAACCCAGTAAAATAAGCAACATATGCTGGGAGGAGTGGCACAACACAGGGAGCAAAAAATGACGTGAGTCCTGCCACGTAGGCGATTCCAAGAGATAAATGGTTACCGTCTAACAACATAGATGTGAACAGTATAGCAGGTCAGATAAAAAGAGATGAGCCGACAGATTGACACTGACAATAAATTAGCATAATATCCTTCTCGCAAGCGCATGAAGCGTTGTAACCATCCGATTCGGCGCGATAGCCAAGTGGTAAGGCAGGGGACTGCAAATCCCTTATCGTGGGTTCGATTCCCGCTCGCGCCTCCAACAAAAAGACCGACAAACGTCGGTGTTTTTTTTGAGGTGCAGGAGAGAACATAACCAGAAAGCACTCATCGGTATTGAGTGCTTTATCTTCTTACTTATCCGCCTTCTTCAGAAGCAGGAGCGAGCGGTGGAGCCTCGACCTCCAAAAGCACGTTTCCGGCAGAGATGGTCTCCCCCGTTTCCACAAGCGTCACCAGTGCCGAAACAATGTACTCGCCAGGCACAGGGAGCGTCCATGTTTGCGTTTCTATAAACTTGGTCGGATTGATCGTCACGCCGATAAGTGATCCACCGGATCCTGTCCGCGGCCCCGCAAAATACTCAATTTTCTGGTAGAGGTTTGGGTTATCGAGTTCAATTCGAATGGGATAGGTAGGTTCCTTTGCAACGATAATCTGACCGGGTCGAGGATCAACAATCTGAATGCTTCCTAAATCTCCACTTGGAATTTGAATCTCCGTGGTTGCAGAACTCTCGTTCTCCACATCATCAAATGCCACCACGCGCAACGCACGTTCTCCCGCCAAAATAAACGGTGGAATTGTGACATTGATTCTGTAGGGCGAGTTACTCGTTGCTCCAAGATAGAAGCCATCCACATACACCTCTACGCGCGAGATTTCTCGACGAGCAGACACGCGCGCCTCAACCGTAAAGGTCCGAGACTCCAGGTTTCCATTTGCCGGTTGCTCAATCCGTACATCTGGAATGTTTCGCGCCACATGCACGTCGTCAAATTCTGTCGGCGGCTGCTCATTTACAAAGGCCTCTCCAAGTTCAGCCATTTTTCGTGCAACCCAATCCTGTACCGCGGATTCCCAATTTGGATATTGCGGATCTGTCGAGTCCGCCCCAGGTGCGGCTCCTGTAATATTCTTTCGATCCACGTAATACAGAATTGAATGATGTGTAACGTACGTCTTTTGTTCGCGCAATCGTACCGGTGTCTCGTCGGTTGCGAGCAAGCCCGACACACGATCAATCGTCAATGTTTGTGTATTACCAATCTCACCATCTAACGCCGGCTTTCCAAGTGTTGGGATCGATGGGCCTGCAAATGATTCGACAGGTTTATCTGCCAAGTAGCGTCGCATAACCGCGTTCCAGATAGGCCCTGCAACAGAGGATCCTCCTGCGCCACGTGCCATCTTGCTATTGTCATTATTCCCTCCCCAGACACCCATTGCGATTGATGGCGTGTATCCCATAAGCCAACCATCACGGTAATCATTCGTCGTTCCAGACTTTGCCGCAACTGGACGTCCTGGCAATGTGAGCGCTGAGCCCGCACCAAACGCGTATTGCCGAGCACCGTCGTCGGACAACACATTCGTCGTCATGCGTGCAATATTCGCATCGACAATCTTTTTACCGTCTACTGGTTTCCATTCAAATTGAATGTCTCCACGTGAATTCTCAACACGCAAAATAGAGACCGGCTCATGTTGCATGCCGTCTGCCGCCAACGTTGCAAAAGCACTTGTGTGATCTAGAAGCGTCACCTCTCCCCCTCCAAGAACAACCGCAAGTCCAAATCGGCTGCGATCCGCAAACGTCGAGTAACCCATCCGTTCTGCAAAATTCAAGAACGTGTCCACGCCCACAAGATAGAGCGCTTTTACGGCCGGAATATTCAAGGATCCCTGCAGTGCAGTTCGCACGGTTACCGGCCCATGCTCTTTAAGGTCATAGTTGCGAGGGTGATAGATCCCAACATCAGATGGAAAATCTGTTTCTACGTCGTAGAGAACGGTGTTTGGTGTGTATCCTGCTTCAAACAATGCGGTATAGACCATCGGCTTAATAGAGGACCCAGGTTGTCGTGCACGGATTGCCACATTCACCGCACCGTCGCTCTCCTCATCAAAATAGTCGTGACTTCCAACCATCGACAAAATCTCGCCTGTCTTTGGATCAATCGCAACGAGTGCTGCGTTACTAAAATTAAAGGATTCTCCACGCTCAGCCACGGCCTTCGCCACCTCCTCTTCGGCAATCTTTTGTAAGTCGTAATCAATGGATGTAATCACCTTCAACCCGCCTTCTTCTATCTCGCGATCACTATAATCAAACTGGGACTGCAATAATTCCCGCACATAGAACACAAAGTGCGGAGCGGTAATGTCCCCCACCGTACGATTCAACGCAAGCGGCTCAGCCTGTGCCGCGTTCTTTGCGTCCTCCGTAATATACCCTTCCTCAAACATACGACGCAGAACAAAATCCCGACGCTCCTGTAAACGATCTGGGTTATTCAAATACGTAGTGGGTGCTTTTGGTAGTCCGGCAAGCGTCGCTGACTCTGCAAGCGTCATCTGCGAAGCAGGCTTTCCAAAATAACTTTGTGCCGCTGATTCCACTCCGTAGTTGGTGGAGCCGTAAGGAATCTCATTAAAGTAAATTTGGAGAATCTCATCCTTTGTATACTTCTGCTCTAGTCGAAGAGACAAAATAATTTCCTTGATCTTACGCGTAAAACTACGCTCGTTGGTCAAAATTGCATTTTTTACCAACTGCTGCGTGAGTGTGGACGTTCCCTCAACACGACGATTAGGCAAGAGACCGTACAAAACCGCGCGTGCCATACTCAACGGCCGAATCCCCATGTGCGTATAGAACTTGGTATCCTCTGTTGCGATCACACCGTTGACCAAATCCTTAGGTAAGGTGTCCAACGGAACAAGTGTGCGTTTTTCGTCCACATAAATCTCAAACAAGATATGCTCGCCGGTACGATCGTAAATTTTTGTGCTCTGCGCAACGGATCGATCTTGTAGCGCATTTGGATCAGGCAGGCTTCCCCCCATAAAGAGGAACAATCCTCCAAGCAAAACAAACAGGCCCACAACAGCAACGGCCGCAAGCAGGAAAACATTCGTTAGAAACGTCTTTGAGAACACAGTTTTAAACGTTTGCTTAAATCGAGAAGATGAAGTGCGCGTGTGTTGTTGCGTCGCGCGTCGTTGACGCTTTGAGCGATGTTTTTTCCATCGATGCGTCCGATTGTACTGTGGGTCAGCCATGTAATTTGGTTGATGGTTGTATGAACTGATTGTACACCAGATACCAGTCGTCTGCGATCAATCAAACAGAAACTTATGTTAATTTCGGATAAAATGGAATAGATCAGTTTCTCTCATAATTCCAATAATTTCGCCTTATTTTATGACTAACCTTAGCACAGTATTTGATCTTGACATTCTAAGATCCTCCTCTTGAAAATAAGCCTCAATCCCTTGACAAAATGGCCTAAATATGATATAAGTTCCACGTCTCCTGCTAAGGGAGATTTCTTATTACCACTGGTTTTTATGACAAACCTATTCAACAACCTTGCGATCAAGCTGAAGGTATCGATGCACAAGATCACCACATTGGGACTTGTGGCTTCTTACGCCTTTTCCGCTGTGATTCCTATGAACGTACCGACCGTTCAGGCGCAAATCGTCTTGGATGAGTTTGTCACCGGAATCACTGCACAGCCCCAGAAACAGGTTTTGCCTGTCTCTGCGGATCGTGAAGCCCCACGTACTATGAAGATCCCCGTATCTGCATATAACTCGTTGCCAAACCAAACGGACGCAACGCCATTTAACACAGCCGACGGAACCTACGTGCGTGACGGTCTTATTGCGGCAAACTTCTTGCCTTTGGGAACACGTGTTAAATTCCCCGAGCTCTACGGAGATAAGGAGTTTATTGTCAAAGACCGTATGAACCCGCGTTACAACTACAAAGCGGACATCTGGATGGAAAACTATTCCGATGCAATCCACTTTGGTGTGCATTACACGACCATCGAGATTTATCCCGTGCGTACAAAGTAATGTATCCAAAAACACCCCTCATCGAGGGGTGTTTTATTCATTGAAAAAGTTGAAAGCTTTGCAGGATTGCCTGATGTGCCTCATTAAACTCGTGATAATTGAATACGAGATTATGATCCGGCAACGTCATGAATAAAATCGTGTCGTCCGTTCCTATTTCTGTACTAATCTTAAACTTCTCTGTGTGATCAAATCCTGCGACATCCGTCTGCTCGTCAAACACGCGTACAGACTCACTGGTAGCCTCTCGTGCCGCCTTATACTCCTCAGACGACAATTGGGTCACCTCGATGTAAAAGGCGCGCCCACTGACGATACTTGATGGGATTACCGACACGCGTTTTCCCGATTCCTGTACGGTCCATCCTGTTGGAACCTGAAACCCAAACCGATAAGCCTCGCTTCTATAGACGCCCTCCGACGTCTCGCTCACGTAGGCGCTGTAATCAATCTCCAGCGGTTTAGATGGAATATAGGCGCTTTTCCAATAGAGAGCCCCCACAAATACAATAACCCCTGTCAGAACAACCATGCCCAGGAAGACAGAGACGGTTCGTTTGTAGGACATAGAACGACGAGATTAAATCAAAGCGTACGTTTCAAACAAGAGTATACCACTCTACAAATCCAATAAAAAAAACCGCCCTTACTCGGGCGATCTCTTTATTGGCGAATTGGCATCACAATGTAGGTTTGCGATCCAGGTTCAAGGAGACCATTTGGCATGACAAGACATGGGTTCATTGCATCGATTAACTTTAACGTAACACCTTCCGAGCTCATTGTGTTGAGACCATCAAGTAAGTAGCGAAAATTAACCGTCATTTTATTTTCCTTCCCAGTGATATCTGCATCACAACTCACCGTGTTTGTTCCACGCGTTACCTCATTTGCGGTAACCGTTAGTTTCTTGGTATCTGGAGAGATCTGCAAGATCACATCAAACACGCCCTGCCGCGAAAAGAGACTTGCAGTCTTAATCGCCTTTATCAACTCATTTCTCCCCACAATCACCTCCGTCGTAAACACCGTGGGGATAATCTGTGTGTAGTCGGGATAATTTCCATCAATCGTTCTTGTAATCAATTCTGCTGGTCCATAGACAAAAACCGCCTGAGAATCCGAGAGTCTCAATTCCAGCACGTCGTCTGCTTCCGGGTCATCCTTAAACACGGATAGCATGCGGTTTACTTCATTCACGGTCTCTGCCGGTATGATCAGTTGTCGATCCTGTGCAGGTTCGGTGAGAATTACCTTTCGTTCAGAGAGACGATAGCTATCCGTTGCCGCCATGGTAAGCGTCTTCTCATTAAACTTAAGGAGAACACCAGAAAGTTCTGGTCGCGCCTCGCTATGTGACACTGCAAATGCAACCTGAGAAAGAGCCTCGCGAACGAGTTGTGCAGGCATTTTAATAACGGCCGTCGTCTCCACCTGTGGAATGAGTGGAAACTCTGCAGCATCAATTCCGTTCATTGTTGTTGCTGTATCTCCACATCGAACCTCCAAAAGCTGATCAACGCGCTCTACATCCACACGATCATTAGGCAACAAACTCACAAAGTCGTAAAAAAGTTTTGCAGGAACTGTAAACTCACCCGGCTTATCAATTTTTCCTCGAATACTAATACGCATGGCGATTTCTAGATTCGTTGTCGAAAGAACAATACTTCCTCCCTCCGCTTTTAGATGGACATTCTGCAAGACAGGTAGATTTACCTGTTTATTGGATATGTGGCTTACCACATTCAGTCCTTTTTGCAGATTGTCTTTTGTACACGAGAAGATCATGTTTACGTGTTCTTATGAATATAGATATATAACTAGTAATAGTAATAGTGCTGTGGATAGGGTGGAAAAGTCCTATTGAATGAATGTTTAATAGTCTATTCAGTGCACAGCCACTGTGTGTATGGATGGGACGCAGCCTGTGAACAACTATGTCCCCACCCCCGCGGGTCTATTATCCACTTATTATCCACGTGCCCATACACATACTTTTCTACAGGGTTATAAGCAGGGTTATCCCCTAAACCTGTGGACTTATGCTGCGTACAATCGCTGCTTAATGATCTCCATATCGTGACACAGCTTCTCATCCGATTCGAGGCAGCGCTTTATTTTTGAATAGGCGTGCATTGCTGTCGTGTGGTCTCTTCCGCCGAGCTCCTGTCCAATTGATGGGTAGGAATAACTCATATCCTCGCGCAAGAGATACATAATGATTTGACGTGGAAATGCGAGTCGCTTCTCTCGACTTTTTCCAACGAGCTCGTCCATAGTTATGTCATAGTACTCAGCCACCACATGCATAAGTTCTCGCGGAGTGGCCGTTTTTATGATGTCTACGGGCCTAAAACTCTGCACAATTGGGGCAACGGATTCCAAGGTTGGTACCTGATTTTTTAACTGATGGTACGCAATAATTTTATTAAGGGCGCCTTCAAGTTCGCGAACATTTGATTGGATATTGTCCGCAACGTGGCGCATGACCTCTTGTGGCATGCTCCATTGACGCTCTCGACACTTTGCCTCCAATATCGCAACACGTGTCTCATAGTCGGGGCTACTGATATCGGCCGTCATTCCCCATTCAAAACGGGATAAAAGACGATTTTCTAACGCGGTGATGAGTTTTGGTGGTCGATCGGCGGACAAGATGATCTGCTTGTTCTGCTGGTGAAGTGCGTTGAATGTGTGAAAAAACTCTTCCTGTGTTTCTACTTTTCCACTAAAAAACTGAATATCATCCACAATTAACACGTCCACGGTTCTATAAACATCTTTAAACTCACGCGCACGTCCGGTTCTAACGGCCTGGATAAAATCATTGGTGAACTTCTCACTCGTAACGTAGAGTACACGCTTTCCGGGGTTGAGCTGAACAACCTCATGCCCGATTGCTTGTAAAAGATGCGTTTTGCCAAGTCCTACGCCTCCGTAGATAAATAGGGGGTTGTAGGTGGTTCCGAGATTTTTAGGAACAGCCATGGCGGCAGCATGAGCAAACTCGTTTTGTTTTCCGACGATGTAAGCATCAAAAGTGTAGCGTGGATTGAGGGTGTTTCCGATTGGATCGTCCTGCAGGTCACTACGACTAAAGGCAATCGATGTATCAACCTGGGTATTATGAATCGGGATTGGTTGTGGGCCGTTTGAGGATCCTTTTACCTCTACGTTGTATGTTACTTCTCGTACGGCGTCACTTGTTGCCCTCTGTAGAGATTTGAGAATACTTTTATGATATTTATTCTCTAACCATGTTTTTGTGAAATTGTTGGGGACCGCAATGACGATATGGTCGTGTGTGATCTCGGTGATGAACGTGTCCTTGAACCAGGTTGTAAAATTTGCCTTTGAGAGCTCTAATTCAAGCTCCCCTAATGTGGTTTCCCACAACTCTTGTGTATCCATAATTTTGTTTGAGTGATACGCGTGAAGCGGACTAACGGCCGTGCGCCTGGCTGTATTTCCGAGTGACAGAATCATACCACATATCCACAGTTGAATAGAAAGCCTGTTTATAAGCTCTAAGTTGTCCACAGCATTCGTGCATAAGTCGTGAATACTGTGGATAGTTTTGGCCAAGATTGGGGTTGTAGTAAATAATAGTTGCACAATAAGAAACAAAAAATCCGTGCACAAGGCACGGACAACATGGGGATAACTTGAGGGTAACTTATTTATTGAGGTTCATCGACTCCCCCACGACTCCACGGGTTACAGCGAAGAATACGATACAACGTTTTAACACCTCCTACTATGATGCCCTGGTTTTTAATCGACTTATATCCATACTCAGAGCACGTTGGATGAAAGCGACAATAGCCATGCGGATAAAATCCTTTAAGCGGCCCATGATCAAAGGAAAGCGTTTTTTGATAGAGACGAATCATCCCCAACACGGGAAGCCGTAGTGGATAAACAAAGTTTTGAAACCTCATAGTATAGGAACGTCATTCAAAACGCCGGCTTTCTTGAGCGCGGAGAGAACGGATGTTTGAAGCTCCTCATATGAGGCTTTAAGCGCCTCTGGTCGCGCGATGATTGCGATGTCGTAGTCTGTGGCGATGTGGCTCAAATGTGCTTCTAGAATTGCACGAACACGTCGACGAATACGATTACGACGGAAGGCTCGCTTGTGGACCTTTACTCCGACCACGATCACAAACCGAGTTTGCTGCAATCCGTTCTTGCGGACCTTGGCACCCACCTTTACGTCAAACACCCCTTTTCCTTTAGAAAAGAGCTTTTTAATGTCCATTTCCTTCTTGAGACGATAATCGTAGGGGAGCATAGCTCTATAATACAAGAAAGACACGCACATGGCATGTCTTTCGGGTTTAGACGGTCAATTTGAGTCGTCCCTTTGCTCTTCGTCGTTTTAAGACGAGTCGCCCTGTTGCAGTACGCATTCGGGCTCGGAAGCCGTGCACACGCATCTTATGTCGTTTTTTTGGTTGGAACGTTCGCTTAGGCATAGGTTCATTCAATGTGTGGAGATTGTAGTAAAAAGAGCAGATATTGTCAATAGCTGAAGCTTAGGTGGATCGTCGCCCGATGTTTTGCGGGTTTTGTTGGTGTTTTGGACATTATTTGAATAATAGTGCTGCTTGCATTGTTTTTATATTCTGAATGGCCGTGAGTCGATTCACTCATAACGGCTACAATGAACCTGATCTAATACGCATACGGCGGCTAATTTGCTAGAATGTGTACATGAAAACAACCGCAACCTGTCCCGAGTGTTTGGAGAAGCTAAAGGAGCTGCAGAAAATCTGTGGATCTTGCGGGTATACGGTTGAGTTGGTCCCCGCGGAGGAGTTGATTGAGCGTTACCTTAAACGGCCATCTCCCGGCGGGTTATTTTGGACACAGGCCTATGCGTTGGGAACACGGCAATATCTTTGGTTTCTTGTCTCCTTAATTCCGATTGCGGGTTTTGTTGCCCTGGGCGCGATGTTCCTATTTGGCCGCCGTTTATCCTGGAAGTCGGGTGAATGGGATAGCTTTGCAGAATTCAAAAAGCGACAGCAACTCATGGATGGTCTTGCTTACGCGTGGCTCGGTCTGCTAATTGCTGTATTTTTGTACATGCGCTACGTGGGCCAAGCGTAATAAATATTTTTTGTAGAAATCACGGTGTAAGGCGCTCTCTATACTGAAGCGCTTCTGTGATGTGAGGGGTCTCAATAAGATCGACGGCGGCGATGTCGGCAATCGTGCGTGCAACTTTTATGATGCGAATGTAGGCACGAGCAGATAGGTGTAGCGATCGCGCGGCGGTTCCCAAGATAAGTGTTGCCTCTTTGGACATGGGACAATAGGTTTTAATGTCGCGTGTTCCAATGTCTGCGTTTGTCACAAGTTCAACTGTTTCAAATCGTTTTGTTTGAATATTCCGTGCCGCTTGAACGCGTTTTTGAAAATCCGTTGACGTTTCTCCGGCATCTAGTTGCTCCAATTTTTCAATCTCAAGTTTTGGAACCTCTAAATGCAGGTCAATGCGATCGAGTAAGGGGCCTGACAATTTTTTTTGATAGCGAATGATTTGTGTGGGTGTGCACACGCAAGGATGAAACGGATCACTGGCATACCCACAAGGACACGGATTCATGGCGGCAACGAGCATAAATTTTGCCGGGAATTCTGCCGTACCCGCCGCGCGAGAAACAGTAATAAACCCGTCCTCTAATGGTTGTCGAAGATTTTCGAGTGCTTGCTTAGAAAACTCTGGGAATTCATCCAAGAATAGAACGCCACGGTGTGCAAGACTCACCTGTCCTGGTTTTGGTGTTGTGCCCCCGCCGATCAGTGCCACCCCGCTTGTTGTGTGATGAGGGGACTGAAACGGTCGCTGTGTTACCAAGGGCATTCCTTTGAGTGCGCCGCTCACTGAGTGAATGCGTGTAATGTCGAGTGCTTCGTCGAGTGTAAGTTGAGGAAGAATCGTAGGAAGCGATCGTGCAAGCAATGTTTTTCCAGACCCAGGTGGACCCGATAAGAGAATATTATGACCACCAGCGGCGGCAATCTCTAACGCGCGCTTTGCACGCTCCTGCCCTTTTACGTGTGCCATATCGTAGGCGTAGGAAATCGGTTGATGGTCGAGTGCGACAACGTGAACCGTTGGCTTGATAAGCTTTGTCCCCTCAAGGTGCAGAACAAGATCTTTTAGGTGGCTAACACCCAGAACATGAATTCCGTCCACGAGAGCGGCTTCCTGTGCGTTACAGGCGGGAACAATAATGGTTCTGTGTCCGCGTCTCTTCATCTCTACGGTGATCGGAAGCACTCCGTCAACATGCCGGATTGACCCATCGAGCCCAAGTTCCCCCAAAATAACCAGTGGTTCTTTGGGTAATTGTATGTGTCCTTGTGCAGCAAGGAGGCTAATTGCAATAGGAAGGTCGTACGCGGGACCTTCTTTTTTTAAGTGTGCAGGAGCTAGATTGACCGTTACTTTATAGCGGGGAAAGGGGAAACCGCTTTTTTTCAGGGCTGCCTCTACCCTGCCGGATGATTCATTGACGGCACGATCCGGCAGACCAACGATCAAGAATTTACGAAGACCAAACGCAATATCAACTTCAACATAGATCGGTTCGGCGGAAAGGCCGATGATCGCTGCAGATAAAATAGACATAAAAACCTCCTTTATGATTGATGTGGGGAGGTTTTGTTTGTAGCGAACAAAATACCCAGTATGCCAAGAACAATGAGTACGTCCGACAGATTTATGATGCTCCGACTGAATAGCAGGAGATAGTCTGTTGTAAACCCGTGGACAACACGATCGACCAAATTACCAAAGGCTCCTCCAATGAGTAAGACCAGACTAATGGCTAAACTCGGCTGATGACTCCAGATGCGAGAAAGCCACATACTGCATCCGATGAGAATAACAACCGAAAGAGGTATGACGAGCAGGAGAGGTATAGGTGTATTTGCAACAACACCTAGGTTTTTGTGGAGATAAAACTCGGCGACACCCGGTAAGACTGGAATAAATACGTCTCTAAGGCGCGATAATGCAATGAACTTAAATAATCCATCGCTTATAACGAGAAGACATGTAACAATCAATGCAATCACCACGGAACGATGGGGGGTAGATAGTTTCATGGACTACTAGTATACCAATTAAGCAGTGATCTATTATGAAAAAACTGTCAAGGGTTGTGGAAACGAAAAGACTGCCTGAACTACGAGCGTCTCCCTTTATAGATAGGTGGAGCGCTGGTGACTCGGGCAGTCGGACGTTAGGTCCACTGCAGAAGAGCGCTCCAGTAGACCGGGATCCAGCGACAAGGATTGTCTTCAGATCTCGGCCTACGAGCTGCCTGCACGTGGTAGAACATTTCCCTCATAACCGTTCTATGGCATCCCTCGAGCGCCGGTCCAATTTGAGACCAACATGTATTGAGGGGAGCCCTTCGTGGCGTTTGTTTTATCCCAATTTTATGTTTTTATTTTTAAACAATGGAATAGAACAGTTGCGAGGAGAGGTGCGCAGCCAAGATGTACCAGTCTTCGCTAGACACCCCTGTGGTAGGGGTTTTGAAAGAACGATTGTTTGAAGGGTACATACACATAGTAGCACGTTGAACACTATTTGTCAACGGATGTATTTGGCTTATTTTAGATAAAAAAACAAAAACTTGTTCGTTATTTTTAAACAAAAATGTGGATAAGTAATTTCTTATCCACATTAATCCACAGTTACCCTCAGGTTATCCACAGAATGGTTACTCTGCACAGATACGCCAGGAATTTATACTTCGAACAAGTGTGTAGGTCGATTGCGTGTTTTCCTCTAACATTGGCAAAGAATGATATCTGTAAAACGAGACTGGGTGTTTTTCACAAATTGTATTTGTCCACGTAGCTGTAGACATCTCTGATGTGTACTCATTTAGGAGGTCTGTTGATGTTGATGCCAAGAGCACGTCACGATCTTCATTGATCTGATAGTACCATCCAAAGGTTGTTCCTCCTGTGTAGTGCGTTTGCAAAGCTTCGTCTGTAATAATTGTGTCGATCGTGTCTGCCGGGACGAGCTCTGAGATCGTACGCCCATCGTTGGTGAGCCGATCTCTTTCTATGGGGTTCTGCTGCTTGCTACTCACATAAATAAATTGCATAAAGGACGCTCTATTTTTTGCGTCCGTTGCGATCATGAGTTGATGATCGGTAGAAATAAGGTCGAGCCCTTCTGGGAGGACGAGGCTTGTACCAGGAATAGAGCAGTTGTTGGAGCAATGTATTCCGATTGTTGCATTGGGATGAATGGGGATTTGGATTGCCTTTTGACCTGGCATAGAAACAGCTATGCCATTTTTGATACGAAATAGACGGCGCGTTGTGACAGTATCCCCTTCTCTCACGTAGACAACGCCTACTGTTGTTGGAAGAAACCATGCAGGAGGTCTTGGCGCCGATGGAACCATTTGGTTAATAGACACGATTGATCCGTCATTTTTAACCGCGAAAGCCTGACCTACAAGCCCTGTGACATTAAAGAGGAGTTCCTTTTGGTCTGTATTAAAAAATATCGCAATAGCGTAATCATCTTCAGGTAACGTGACAGCACCACCAATGGATGAGGAAGCGTTAGGAATAGCATTGCCCTGATGTATCCACGTAATCGCTAAATAACCCACAAGTAAGAGATACAAAACAACAGCAGCCCAACGGATCCAAGGTCGGGCTGACTGCTGTGTGTCTAAATAGTTGTCGCGGTAACGATACATTATCCGTTATTACGGTGTGGTGGACGTGGACCGCGTGGCGCTGATGGTCGATCCGATCCTGGTCGACGTGCAGGACGATCCCCTTCTGGCTTTCGTTCTGCCTGTGTGGGTGGTTCTGGGTACACATTTCCCTCTGCTTGCTTCATAGAGAGGTTCGTGCGACCCATTTGGTCTACCTCGGTGACCTTTACATAGACCTTGTCCCCTTCCTTTACAATGTCCTTTACCTGGTTTACGCGGTAGGGCGCCATCTCGGAGACAT
Source organism: Candidatus Uhrbacteria bacterium CG10_big_fil_rev_8_21_14_0_10_50_16 (assembly GCA_002774875.1). Taxonomy (NCBI): domain Bacteria; phylum Candidatus Uhriibacteriota; species Candidatus Uhrbacteria bacterium CG10_big_fil_rev_8_21_14_0_10_50_16. Next base: position 24,303 of record PCYM01000006.1, on the reverse strand, counting down.
GCACAAGTCCTTCTTGCTTTGGCAGGACTTCGACGAACGCACCAAAATCCATAAGACGTGTAACCGTTCCGTGATACGTCTTTCCTACTTCAATTTCTGCAGTAAGCAGCCTAACCCAATCCATTGCTTCCTTCATTCCCTCTGCCATACGTGAGGTAATCGTGACAACTCCATCATCTTCAATATCAATTTCTACACCCGTCTTGGCAATAATTTCGTTAATCATCTTTCCTCCTGGGCCAATGACGTCACGAATCTTGTCTGGATTAATACGCATACTCTCAATACGAGGCGCGTAGAGAGAAAGCTCGGCGCGTGGTTCTGCAATAGTGTTGGAGATAACTTCAAGAATCTGCCCTCGTGCCTTTGAGGCTTGTCGGAAGGCTTCCTTTACAATGTCCATGTTGAGTCCGAGCGTTTTTGTGTCCAGCTGAATTGCTGTTACGCCGTCTGTTGTTCCTGCGACTTTAAAGTCCATTCCGCCCTGTCCATCCTCTAAATCCTGTAGATCCGTAAACACTTTCCATTCGTTCATGTCGGGTGTCGATGCAAGACCGACAGCCACACCTGCGACGGGCGCTTTAAGCGGAACGCCTGCATCCAATAGTGAGATTGTCGATCCGCAGACGGATCCCATAGAGCTAGAGCCGTTTGATCCCATGGTGTCCGATGTAACACGGATTACGTAAGGGAATACCTCTGCGTCTGGAAGAACAGGCTCGAGAGCTTTTTCTGCGAGTGCACCATGACCAACCTCACGACGTCCTGGTCCTCGCAATGGTCGCGTTTCCCCGACACTAAATGGAGGAAATGAGTAGTGATGCATGTAGCGCTTTTTCTCGTCTACTTCCATTGTATCGATCACCTGCGCTGCACCTGGGCCTGCGAGGGTTACGGTTGAGAGAACCTGTGTTTCTCCGCGTGCAAAAAGTCCTGATCCATGCGTGCGTGGTAAAAGCCCCACGGTACAGCTAAGAGGACGAATTTCTTCGATTGCACGGCCGTCAACGCGACGATCATTTTTGAGAATTTGTTGAGAGATGACGTGTTCGATCTCGTGGTACACCATGCTGGTGCCAAAAGAAAGGTTCTCTTCCTCTACACCTTCACTGAGTAAGAAATCCTTGAGCTGATCTGTGAGAACTCCTCGGGCCATAGCACGATCAATTTTGCGATCAAGTGGTGCGCCAAAGAAGAGCTCCTCCACTTTTTTGCTGATAAATGGCTTTGCAAGAGATTCTACCTGCTCACGTGTCGCCATTTGTTCAGCTGTTTCCTTGCCTTGTAAGGGATCGATTTTCTCGGATCCGACGGCATCACGAACTTGCTGAATGAGATCCAGAACAGGTGAGAGCGATTTGAGCCCGGCTTCTACCCCTTCCATCATGGTTGCGTCTGGTATCTGTTTTGCACTTGCTTCTACCATGAGCAGTCGGTCAGTTGTTCCGCAGACCACGAGGTCCGATACGCTTGTTTCTCGTTGCGTGTAGGTTGGATTGGCAATCCATGCGCCGTCTATGTGTCCCATACGAATACCAGCAACCGGTCCCTCCCATGGGATTTGAGACATATGGAGAACAACGCAAGAAGCAATGATTGCCACGATATCCGGATCATTTTCCTCATCGAATGACAACACGGATGCGATTACCTGGATATCGTTACGAATACGCTCATCAAAAAGCGGTCGTAGCGTACGGTCGATCATACGGCCAGCCAAAACGGCTTGGTCTGATGGTCGTCCCTCTTGCTTAATGAATCGCGATCCCTTGATCTTACCAGCAGCGGAATACTTTTCCTCGTAATCCACCATGAGCGGGAAAAAGTTCATTCCAGGACGTTCTTCCTTGGACATAACGACCGTTGCCATAACGACCGTGTCGCCATAGCGCACGGTACAAGCGGCGTCTGCCTGGAAAGCCATTCGTCCTACTTCGATCGTAAGCGTTTTACCTGCCCACTCCGTAGAGAATTGTTTTGGTTCCATAAAATTGGTTCCCCTGGCAGTCAGACTCAAGAACTCAATGTGTTGAGGTCTCTATCTTGCCACCAGGCTGTGAATGAGATGTCGTTTTAGCGACGAAGCAATCATATCATCTGACGCTCTGTGTTGATATGCACGCTTCGTTGCTCACAAGCCGTAGCTTATGAGACAACGGGTTTCTAATTGTTTAAGGCACGCTCATTGGGTGAGAGTCCGTCGTAATCTACAGGTTTTGCAGTAACGTGAGCTCGCGCAGGGTAACGAATCTGCTTGGGAGCGGGTGCTTGCATGTGCTTGATTTGAGGTTTTGAAAGAGATCTAACTACAGGTTTTGCCTCAACCTTCTCCTGTGCAAGCGGTTGAGCGGAGGTTGTGTCTGATACCATCGTTCCGGCTCCGTGGCTACCAGTTGGAATGAGGAAACTACGCTTATTCTCCGACAAGTTGATGTAGTTTGAGCTCCCAACCTTCTCGATAAGACGAGAAGATGTTGTTTCTCGGAATGCTGCAACCTCTACAAATTTTCCTCTGCTGTGGAGGTAATCAATGAGTGGCATGTAGTCACCGTCACCGGAGACGAGAATGATCACGTCTAAATCTGGTGCGGAGCTAATGGCGTCCACGGTAATACCAACGTCCCAGTCGGCCTTCTTTTGGCCACCGTCGTATTCCATGAGCTCTTTCTCCTTGGTTTCGATTCCAAGATTATTGAGCGCGTCAAAAAACGGCTGGTTCTCTCCGGTTTTTGTAGAAACGACGTACGCAGTTGCACGAATGAGTTGGCGGGCTCCAACCGCCTTTTTGACAATATTGCCAAAGTTTACCTTTCGGTTATAGAGATTACGAGCGCTATAGTACAGATTCTGTACGTCGATAAAGACACCGACACGCTGATGTTTGTGATGGATCATGATAAAAAGTGATTGAGAGATGCGTGGAACATGCGTGACGCGATTGTGTGCGGCACAAATTTGAGAAAACCGCACAATTAGGAATAAAGGAAACGGTGTTACGTTTTTCCAACAAAACCTCCCAAAATGTTTATAAAACGGTACAAGGTACCGGGCGTATTCAGCAGAACCGAACACGACTAGGATCTTGTTAGCCAAATCCCCGCGACAACAAAGCCGCGGGGACGGAAAATTACTTCAACTTCAACGCTTCTTTTAACTTTTTGTGGGCCTTGAGGTCCTCTCGCTCCAAGTATTTGAGCAAACGGCGACGCTCATTTACCTTGCGGATGAGTCCGCGTCGGGATGAGTGGTCCTTTTTGTGTGTTCGCAAGTGACCCGTAAGATCTTTGATCTCGGAGGTAAGAATCGCAACCTGCACCTGTGGTGACCCCGTGTCACTCTTGTGGGTAGCAAATTTGCTAATAATATTCTCCTTTTGCTTCTTTGTAAGCATAGTAATCGATTAGCGAAGGCCGAGTGACCCGTCGGAGAGATCAGGTACCAAGCGATCGTTGGTGAATAACGCTAGGAATATACAAGAAAGCGTGTTATTTGTCAATCCCGAAGGTGGATTGAGGGGTAGAAACAACAAACCGTCCAGAGGTGGACGGTCGGATAGCGTGACCCAGCCCACGCCCGGCCTAGTCCCTGGTGGGGGATATTGGCCGGACGTGATCGTCGGTCGGGTAAGCTCCATCCTACGGTCGAATGGTGCGAGAGAACATTGCTCCTTCATTGGTTCTGGGTCAAGAAACAGCAAAACCGCCTGTTTAGCGGTCCGAAAGAGAAGGTTAGTGGCCGGTCCGAGAGTTACCTCGGACCGGCCTGCTGGGAATGCACGGGAGCAGGCACCATAGACCTGAGCGTTCGAATTAGGGGGAGGGGGTTGATTCGATAGCTCCTAGTCTTAGTCGGGCTTTCCTTGCGACAAGCCGGTCGACTCCTTGTGTGCAGCGCCAACAGATCCAACCTAACGTAAATTGGGTTGTTTGTCAATTCACACTCGCTCGTCTGCACCAAGTGTCGTATAATACGGATATGGCAACATCAAAAACAGAAATATTGCTTCTTGATTTCTTTGAACATCTAGAGATTGAGAAGGGGCGCAGCGCACGGACGCTGAGAAACTATGATTTTTATTTACGACGGTTTTTTACATGGGCGCACTGGCCGGCGCCAGGGGATATTACACTTGAGAAGGTACGCAAGTTTCGTGTGTGGTTAAATCGAGAAATTCACGGGCGTGACCAAGAAGCTCCAAAAGCCACCACGCAAAACTATCACCTTATCGCCCTCCGATCATTTTTAAAATATTTAGCAAAACGGGACATTAAGTCTTTGGCGGCAGAGAAGATCGAGCTCGCAAAGCATCCGGACCGGCAGGTGGAGTTTTTGGAGGAGGACGAGCTGATCCGACTCTTGGACATTCCAAAACGCGGTAAGGGACTCGTGTCGTTACGAGATTCGGCAATTTTGGAAACGCTTTTTTCTACGGGGTTACGTGTATCAGAGCTCGCACGACTCGAGATTGATCACGTCAATTTAAAGCGCGATGAGTTTACGGTTACAGGAAAGGGTGGAAAACGACGCATTGTTTTTTTGTCGGAACGCGCGCGTGATGCAATTAAGGTATATCTCAGCAGGCGTGCCGACACGGCTCCCTTCCTGTTTGTTTCACACGATCGTGCAAAAGCAGGGAGAGATGTGGATCAGGGGCTGACGCCAAGATCTATTCAACGAACAGTGGATGGATATGCACGTAAAGCTGGCATTACAAAACATGTGTCGCCGCACACTATGAGGCACACGTTTGCTACGGATTTATTGCGAGGAGGTGCCGATATTCGATCTGTTCAAGCTATGCTGGGTCACGCCTCCATTACAACCACACAAATCTACACACACATTACAAACAACCATTTGCGCGATATCCACAAAAAACATCACGATAAAAAACGGAAAAAATAATACGAGATTTCAATTTATTCGGACAAGGGATTTTTCCCTTCTAAAATTAAAACACTCTCAACAACGGAGAGTGTTTTTTTTGACCGCACTTTTGTGAACCTAATCATAATAAGGTAAAAAACTATTTACCTCATCGCCTTCCGCTAGTACACGGCCAATACTAAATGTGTAGATTCCGTCTTGAGATAGGGTCTCATAAGATCTCACTAGTTGAGCGGGCACGCGCTGTTCTTGAGCGGATAAGCTTGGATACCGCAATAAGTCTCTTTCTATAACCCATTGTCCGTTGTGCAATTCAACCGTGGTTGTAGTTAAGAGCCGAGTCAGAGATTGTGGCATTTCTGATACGGAGTAAGCAGGCTCAATTCCCTGCACTGGATTTTGTTCTAGTAAAAATTTTGTTGGTTCGGAGGTAAAAAAGCTGACAAAGGCTAAAACTTGCTCTCTCGTGCTTATCTGACCTGTTATTCGAGAGAGTTCAGAAACGTTTTTGATTTGCGTTAAACTGCCGTTAGAACCTTTAACGTAAAACAATTTACCCATTGGAACGATACTTCCATCGAACTTCATGTACAACAAGTGGTCGGGCTGTAATGGAAAACCAACGGATAAAAGCTGATTACCAACCCATGACGGTGTTGTTGGTTCAATAGGTTTGGTGTCCGGTACAACGACCGGTTGTTGTGGCGATGGATTTATGGAAACAGGAACGGCCGCAGGTGCGGGTACATCTTTTAAAATATACAACACGGCCATTGAAGCAAGTATGACGACCGTTATTGCTACCAAAAGGCTATTTTTTTGATTCATAGATGTATCAAGTTTTGTAAGATGGATTTCTAAAACTGGCAATTTCCTACGTGGTGCCCCGGGCAGGACTCGAACCTGCAACCTTGAGGTTAGAACCCTCCTGCTCTATCCGGTTAAGCTACCGGGGCGTGTGCTCACGACGTATCGCGAGGCTCATAAAGTATAGCAAATCAGCTGATTTGTCAATGTGAGTGAGTTACGTTAAACTCAGTTTAAGGAAACACTTATTGTCATAATTTCTCACCCTATGGGTTACTTTATTCCGGTACTGATTTTTGTCGCATTTTTGTTGTTGATTTCTGTTCGACAGGTCAACCAGTACGAGCGTGGCGTCAAGTTTAGGCTTGGAAAGTTTATCTCTATCAAATCACCCGGTTGGCGACTCGTGCTGCCGATTTTTGAACAGATGCAAAAGGTGGATATTCGCGTAAAAGTGGTAGACGTGCCGGACCAAGAAGCGATTACGAAGGATAATATCTCTGCCCGTATTAACGCCGTTATCTACTACAAGGTGAAAGATGCGCAGAAGGCGGTAATTGAGGTTCAGGATTTCCGTTTTGCTGTGAGTCAATTAGCACAAACAACCATGCGTAACGTGGTTGGAGAAATGGAACTGGACGAATTATTGTCTAACCGGGAGGCAGCAAGTAAAAAGATTAAATACATTGTGGACGAGTTAACGGACCCATGGGGGATTGCCGTAGACAACGTGGAGTTGAAGGATGTTACGTTGCCGGAGGATATGAAGCGTGTGATTGGAAAGCAGGCCGAGGCGGAGCGAGAGCGACGTTCCGTGGTTATTAAGGCGGAGGGAGAAGTACAAGCAGCTGCAAACCTGCAGAAGGCGGCAGAGATGTTGAGCAGCACACCGGGTGCACTCCACTTGCGAACATTGAGCACGTTAAACGATCTCTCTTCGGATCAATCCAATACGGTGATCTTTGCGATTCCGTTAGAGGTGTTACGAGCATTTGAGACAATGGGATCAAAGTAATCGTTGTTAAGTAAAAACATCCGACGTACGCCGGGTGTTTTTTTATTTGAGGTAACCTCCCGATTGTAGCTTCCAAAGACGTTGATAGAGCCCACCTTTTTGCATAAGCTCGGCATGGGTTCCGATATCTGCGATCGTGCCTTTATCGATCACCGCTATTTGATCTGCGAGGTAGACGGTGGAGAGGCGATGGGCGATGAGGACTGTTGTTCGGCCCTTCATAGCTGTTTTAAGCGTTGCTTGAAGTTTGTGCTCCGTTTGGCTGTCGAGCGCACTTGTTGATTCATCGAGGATGAGAATCGGTGTGTCGGCGAGGAAAATGCGTGCCAGAGAAATTCGTTGCCGCTCTCCCCCGCTTAATTTAACACCACGCTCTCCAACAATACTGTCGTACCCTTTTGGAAGCCGTGAGATAAACGCGTGGGCCTGTGCTTTTTTACATGCCGCGATAACTTCTTTTCTTGATGCACTTGGTTTTGCGAAGCGGACGTTGTAGAGGATCGTATCTTGGAAGAGGTAGGCTTCTTGCGTAACGACCCCGATGTTAGACCGCAGTGACTGCAATGTGTAATCGCATACATCGTTTCCATCAATACAGACGTGACCACGTGTCGGATCAACTGTACGATTGATAAGTTTTACCAAAGTACTCTTTCCTGCTCCACTTGGTCCTATGAGCGCACAACTCGTTCCGGCGGGAATGGCGAGTGAGATATTACGAAGTGTTGCCCGTCTTTGATTCGTGTAGGTAAAGGTGACGTTTTGCAGTTCGATCGATCCACGCACATGTTTAAGCTTTGTTGCTTGTGGTGATTCTGCAACGTCGTTTTTGTCGGACACGAGCACGTAGAGTTGTTTGATTTGAGACAGCGCACGCGTGTAACTCGGCAATGCATTAGCGATTGTGTATTGGATTGGGTTGAGTAAGTACCCCAGCATTCCAAGGAATGTAATGAGCACTCCCAGTGTCAACGATCCATCTGAGACAAAGTAAACACCGGCACTAAACACCACAATACGTGTGAGAATAATAGCGGTATTCCCTCCTCCATCAAAAATCGACCAGAAGACATTGAGCTTAAGCTGCTTATCTGTAACACTGTCATGACGTTTGTTAAAGAGTTGCTCTTGCCTTTCTTCTTGCGCAAAATCCTGCACGGCACGCATATTGCCAATCATCTCTCCAAGCAGACGGGAGAGGTCGGACCACCCTTCCGATATTTTTGCTTGTTTTGGCTCGGCCTTTTTCCATGCGTAAAGTCCCATGGTTAATGCAATAGGGAGGCCAACCATGGAGATGAGAGTGAGTCGCCAGTCGAGGACAAAACCGAGAATCAACACCGTAATAAAGGAAACGGTGGAGGGAAGTATGTTGTCGATGAATGTCTGTGTAACGACCCAGATGGCGCGCCAGGCTTCGTCACAAATTTTGAGGATGGATCCGCTGGAGTGCTTGCCGTACCGTTGCTGACTCCACCCGAGGACGTTGCGAATAATATTCGCAGAAAAGTGACGAGAAACAATGTTGTTGGCATGCCACATCATATATTGATTGAGCGTGCCAAAAATTTGTGTAAAGAAAAAGAGACCAACCCAGAGTAGTAGATAGCCCGTTATACTATGGAGCAGACCGACCGTGTCATTATTTGTGAGACCGGTAACAACCACATCCACAATGCGTCCATAAATAGCTGGCTCAATAACGCGCAATACCGCAAGAAGCGTAGCAATAAATGTTACAAAAATAAATCGCCATCGCGCGACGGAGATAAAGGAGAGCGTGTAATTAAAAACGGTTTTGTTTTCCTCCATGTGCAGAGATTATACCTCAAACAAAAACACCGACCTAGTGTCGGAGTATCTGTAAGACGAATCTATTTTAGTCGCACGTCTCCGTTGTGTTCTAAGATTGCAATGGTGACGCCCGAACTTTCGGCACCTGATGCGGGGACTGATGTTTGAATGTGCTCGTGACTTTTGAGATGCTCTCTCACGGCTTTACGTAATATGCCTGTTCCTGCGCCGTGAATGATTTTAACGCCACGATCTCCACGGATAAATGCACGGTCAATGAAAAGGTCGATTTCATGAAGTGCGTCGTGCACATCGAGACCGTGTAGATCTACCTCTGGAGTCTCTGCGGATCTTTCTGCCGCAAAAATGATTGCAGCAAGTTCTGCGTGTTCTGCAGGAATGTCTGGCGAAAATTCTGAGATAAAGCGTGGTCGCTGTCTTCCCATAATAAAAAGATTCTACTACAAATAACCCGTTAAACAAAAACACCGACCTTTGGTCGATGTGTTTGCTGGGGCGGCCAACGGGAATCGAACCCGTAATAGAGGTACCACAAACCCCTGTGATAACCGTTTCACCATGGCCGCCATGCACGCGACATCCTAACGCATTTCACTAAAATGATCAAGACCTCTGTGTAAAAATGTGAGGCGCCCTCAAGTGGGGCGCCGGTGGAGTACGTCGCATCATGCGGCAAAGAGAATCGAGGGGAGCTCGGCAGGCAGGTGAATGCGGTATTCCACATGATCACAGACCAGAACGACGTGGTGTCCTTCATGCACTAGCTTGAGGAACAACGTCATGTCTCCTTTCTCGATTGCCTGCATGAGCCTGATCTGCATCTTGATCTGATGCACGGGGAATGCCGCCCAACGAACGGCCGAACAGTTGCCGAGTCGGAGAATCACGCCGATGAGTTGCTTGCCCTCGCTTTGGCGGAACTGCAGCTCTGCCGTCGTGCCCTCGCTCAGACCCGAGATACGTACGGGATACCGAACGATCGGTTTATGTGGCATGCTCGCCTCCCTTCTCTTACTTGTTACCACGCACACACGCCACCGTCAACTAAAAACCCCTCCGTGTAGGAGAGGTATTTATTCTGTACTCGACTTACGGTTTGAACGCCGACTTTGCTGCGACGCTCGAGCTTGATGTTGGCCGAATGCGCAAACGGTCTTCACTAATTTTTTCACCCGTGTACTTGCAAATTCCGTAGGTTCCTTTTGTAAGTCGATCAAGCGCTCCGATCACGTCACGCAATTGACTTTCACATTCAACCTTCAGATTTTGATTCACCACAAACTCCTCAATCTCGTGAACGGCGTCCTCGTCCTCGTCACCATACTCTGGGTAGGTTCCATCTACATCCACCTCCTCGCCCTTAACGGGAGCGTGTGTTCCAAGTACGCCAAGCTTCTTTTCTAACTCCTCACGTTCTTGTTCTAAAAGCCCCTTCATTTCCACAATGAATTCTGGGGAAAAGAGATCCTTTGTGTTCTGTTTCTTGTCTGCCATAAGCTCTGTTTAAATACGCACAAAGCGTACCGCATTTGTATCTGTTTGGCAATGGTGAAAGGTAATATAGAAACCGTTTATTTTTAAACAAAAAACGAGCCGCCCGATAGACGGGCAAGCTCATGTTACGCCTTTTTCATTTTGAGAAGATCGTAGACCTTTCCAGCGGCATCCCACTTCTTAAGTGTACGAAGCATGGAGGTTGCAAGAAGAACTTTTTCCTTCTTTCCTGTTGCGGGATTAAGGAGGTTCTTAAGTTGCAAGTTAGGCTTTTGGGTTCGGCGTGTGCGTCGCTTGGAGTGGCTTACGTTGTTTCCAGCCAAGGCGCGTTTTCCAGTAAGTTGGCAAGTTCGAGACATAGACTCTATTAAGTGTGGCCTGATCCTACCTTGTGGAGAGAATCTTGTCAACTCTCGCGCGTTATAACGATCTCCACCGGGCAATGATCCGATCCCATAACCTCGGGGTGGATTGCGGCACTTTTAAGCCTGTTTGTAAGGGAATCACTTAAAAATATGTAGTCGATACGCCATCCAACATTGCGCTCCCTCGCCTTTTGGAAGTGACTCCACCACGTGTAGGCTTCGGTCTTTTCTGGATAGAGATGTCGATACGAATCAACAAATCCTGCTTGAATTATCTTACTAATCCCCCCTCGCTCTTCATCTGTAAAGCCGGCGTTTTTATGATTGTCTTTTGGACGTGCGAGATCGATTTCCTGATGCGCCGCATTAAGATCGCCGCAAAAAATCACTGGTTTCTTTTTCTGCAATTGCTTCATGTAATGCAAAAATGCCGGGTCCCAGACGGTGTGGCGATAGGTAAGACGTTCGAGTCCGCGTTTTGCATTAGGCGTGTAAACAGTTACAAGGTAAAAATCTTCAAACTCAGCACAGACAACACGTCCTTCGTTGAGAGTGTTGCCAAATTGATCAACAAATTTTTCTACGTCCGCACCGGGGATATCGAATGTGATAGACAATGGTTTGATCTTTGTAAAAATGGCCGTGCCAGCGTACCCTTTTTTATCGGCCGAGTTCCAAAGCTCCTCATACTCGGGGAGATCGATCTCCGCTTGGCCTTGTTGCGCTTTTGTCTCCTGTAAACACAGGATATCGGGTTGGTGCTCTTTTATGAACGGTAAAAATGCGTCCTTGCGCAAAACGGCTCGTAGGCCATTAACATTCCAGGAAATAATTTTCAGTGTTTGTTTAGACATAGTAGATTGCGACGAGTAGAAAACCTATGTATTACGGGCGCACGTATTGCAGGTGCCAAAGAATTCCAAATGGTGATGATTGATGGAGGAAAATGCGGAGCTTTTGAGAACATGTTTTGTAATGGAATCAACTTCGCATGTGTGGACATCTTCGATTTTGTGACAGACGACACAGACAAGATGATGATGATCGTCGCCACGGTCTAATTCGAAAAACTTTGCCTGTGTGTCTAGATCAATGCGACGCACGATGCCGGCATCTACGAGCGCGTTCATGGATCGATACACGGTTGCCGTGTCTGCGCTGCCTGTTGGGAGTTTTTTGGCGATCTCTTGTGCGCGTAATGGGTGCTTGGCGCAGGATAAAACCGCAAGAAGGGCGATGCGAGGCTGTGTGATACGCAAACCTGCTGTTTGCAAGAGGGTTGTTGCTTCTTGTACCATGTAGAGTAAGATACAGGGAGACGCTCCGTTCGGCAATACGCTCGCCGCGGATGGAGGAACATTTAAAGTATCGTTATCCATTTCTATGAAAAAGCTTATTACGGTTTTTGGGGCATTGATGTTCATTGGCTCTGGTTGCTTGACGGTAAACGTAGATATTAATGCGGATCAGGGGGAGGTTCCTGATGTCTCACTCTCGATTGCGGCAGATGAGGTGCTCGAAATGGCGACACCAAGTGATAATATTACCGTGTTTGAACCGTTGGTGAGTCAGGAAGTGGATTCTGTGATTTTTGTAGAAGGTGAGGCACGTGTGTTTGAGCAAGCGTTTACTTGGCGATTAACGGATATGGTTACGGGAAACGCCTTTGAAGGTCATGAAACGACGAGTGCAACGGACATTGGATTGTTTGGACCGTTTAGCTTCTCGATCAACGTGCCAGCCGACTATGGATCAAACCTTCTTCTCGAGGTGTTCCAATACTCCGCAGCGGATGGCGCACAGATTGATACCGTGAGCATCCCACTCATCCTTACCAACTAACAGCGCAAACAAAAAACCCCCGATTTGGGGGTTTTTGAATACATGGGTTTCTATAGGATTCCAGCCGATACTGTAAGTTCTGTGCCGATTCAACTAAATTGTTCCCGTGTTCACCACGCTCATCCATTTTTTTAGATGCCTGTGGGGTTGCCTCGCGGCCGATTGGCCAATGGGCTTTGACGACGACAACTACTTAATACCATGGATTCCGTTATCTGTCAATCGATTGGGGTGGGTTTGGAGCAAATTAGCGTTATTTGAGCCAACGTTAGCCTTTTTGTAGATTTCGGGGTGGATGAGGGCTTGACGAGAATCGTGGTGTCGTGTAGATTCCCGTTTGTCTCGCAATTACAGGAGGAGGGATCCTGTGAACGCGTTACATGAGCCAAAGGTGACCGTCTTGGCCACCTCGCTCGCACGCCGTGTTTGGGCCCCAGCGCCCACACGGCTAAGGAGACCCTTGAACCATTCCAACAACCTGGATTCCGGCAAGAAGATCGACCGCGTCTACGTGGCCGAGGGTAGCCCCGAGATGGTGACCCGCGGCCTGCAGTTGATGATGGACGCCGAGATGGGTGGGGTCATCCCCGCTCGGGCGGTCGGCATCGTCGAGATCGACTGCAACCGGATCCGCTTCGGCATCGACATCGACGGCGACGCCGTCAACGCGGTCATGGTGCCTCACCCGGGCGTCGTGGCCATCCCCAACTACCTGGACATGGGCGGGCGCCGCTACATGGCCGTCAACCTGGGGATCGACGGCGACACGTTCAACCTCCCCACCCTCCTGCAGGACAACGCCGACGCCCTGCAGGGGCTGAAGATGGTCTTCCAGGAGCTGGGCGTCGAGGGCAACATCGGCTGCGTGATCGACGCCTCCGGTCGCACCCAGGTTGTCCTCTGCGAGGACGACACCGCCACCTTCGCCGTCCTCATGGACAAGGAGGGTCACTACGTCGTGGACTTCGCCGAGAGCGACAGCGACATCACGGCCATCACGGCCACCCACGGGGGCACGATGGTCGACGACACCATGATGACCGAGGTCTGCTTCGCCGACCTCGGGATCAACCTGCCGGCCCGCCGCATCGCGGTGGCCCCGGACGGCACCAAGGTGGCCTCCTTCGTCGACTTCGACGCCGGGAAGGCCTACACCGCCACCTTCGATGAGAGCTGGAAGATGGTGGGCACCCCCACCGAGGACATGGGCTACGCCCTGCGCCTCGACAAGGGCACCATGACCTACCAGAACATCACCGGCGGCTTCGGCACCCGGCCCTGGCCGACCCCCACCGACATGGCGAACCCCGGCATCGACGGCGACACGCCGACGGTCACCCTCGCGACCGGCACCGAGCCGACCGCGACCGGCGACGCCCCCACGGCCTAGCCCCCGCGTCCATTCGGACGCAACTCAACCGATCGGCCGGTGCTACGGGCCCTCCCCCGCAGCACCGGCCGCACCGGTCACCAACGTCCACGCCCGCAGGCCACTCCTCGCGGGCGTTGTTGTTTGTTCGGCTTATCAAATAGGCCAATTCATGCGAAAATAGGCTTACATGCAAGCAATCACAAAACGACTCTACATTATTGACGGCAATTCTATTCTTCACCGCGCTTGGCACGCCATCCCCCCACTCACCACACACGAAGGTCTGGTCGTGAATGCGGTCTACGGCTTTGCAACGGTGATTGATCGATTGATTTTGGAACAACACCCAACACACCTGGTGGTTTGTTGGGACGTAAAAGGCGGCACATTTAGAGACGAGGTATTTGATGATTACAAGGCTGGGCGCGAGGTTAAGGAACAGGAGCTGTACGATCAAGTAGCCTACATTAACGAGATTTTGGACGCGTACGGTATTCCCTACTTCGGGATCGAGGGATATGAGGCAGATGATTTGATTGGCACGATCGCAGAAATCGAGCGACACAACGATGCAACGGACACCGTGATTATTACGGGCGACTTGGATGCTCTTCAACTGGTAGACGATTCCACGGAGGCACACATTTTTGTAAAAGGATTCTCCAACATGAAGGTCTACGACGTGGAGGCGGTGAGGGAACGTTTTGGATTTGGGCCGGATCACGTGATTGATTACAAGGCACTGGCAGGTGATTCGTCCGACAATATTCCTGGGGTCAAAGGGATTGGTGCAAAGACGGCCACGACACTCATTCAACTCTACGGGGATTTGGATGGCATTTACGCGGCGCTCAACGATGGGAGTATGGAAGGGTCTATCTCACCGGGTGTTCAGAAAAAGTTGCGAGAGGATGAGAAGAACGCGCGCATGAGCTTGGAGTTGGCCACGATCATGCGAGATGTACCTATGAAATTCTCCTTTAACAAGGCGCAGGTTGAGGAAGCGGACTGGCAAAAGGTTAAACAACTGTACAAACGATTTGAGTTTGCCAATCTCCTGCAACGTTTGGAATCGCGTGGATCGGTAGAGAAACAGGAAGCCAAGGCACCTACAAAGAAGATTGTACGTGGTTTCGTGATTGTTGATGCAACGGGCGATAACGTCTCAGACCTTTTGGATGTATTTTCTGGTACAGAGACGCAGTACGCACTGGAAGTTGTCTCGCACACACCCGATTTGTTTGGGTCTTCCCTCACGGCACTCGCGCTTTCCAATGGTTTGCAGACGTATGTATTTCCTTCTCCATCAAAAAGAACGATTCAATCACTGCTGCCGTTTCTTGTGTCACGTGCATTTATTACGTACGACCTAAAGCGATTGTTAAAGCTCTTTGAAACTGTAGATGCGACACTTTCGCCAGAGGGATTTGATGTGATGGTGGCAAGCTACCTGGTATCAGTTGGAGATCGAAAATTGTCACTTGATTCTATCTTTGCCTCGCAACTTGGATCAAAAGCGATCGATATTCCTACCGATTTTACCAAGGACTCAGGCTTTATTACCTTTGGAAACGCTGTTGCGCAGTACGTGCCGCTAGCAGAACATCTCACAAAACGTTTACAGGATAGTGGGATGCAGTCCTTGTATGAGACGATTGAGCATCCGTTGATTCAGGTGTTGTTTGAAATGGAGCGAGACGGCGTCATGTTGGATGTGGATGTACTTAAGAAGATGTCTAAGGTGCTTGAAAAGGAACTGGAGACGCTCACAAAACAGATTTGGAAGCTTGCAGGGCGTGAATGTAACATTAATTCCCCGTCGCAATTGGCGGAGGTGTTATTTACCGACTTGCAGTTGCCGGTGAAGGGAATTAAAAAGACCAAGACAGGCTACTCAACAGCGGCGAGTGAGTTGGAGAAGCTCTGGGAGACGCATGCCATTGTTCCGCTCATCTCTCAATACCGAGAAATGAGTAAACTGAAGTCGACGTACGTGGATGCATTGCCCGAGTTGGTGGGAGCCGATGGACGATTACATACGTCATTTAATCAAACGGTCGCGGCAACGGGCAGGCTTTCGAGTTCTGACCCTAACCTGCAAAACATTCCAATTCGCACGGAGCTTGGGCGCGAGATTCGTAAAGCGTTTGTGACACCAAAGGGGCATACGTTGCTGGCACTTGATTATTCGCAGATTGAACTACGGCTAGTCGCGGCGTTTTCTAAGGATGAGAAAATGATAAAGGTGTTTACGTCGGGAGGTGATATTCATAAGTCTACCGCGGCAGAAGTCTTTAACGTGCCGGAGGAGGAAGTGACCAAGGAGCAACGAAGGGCGGCCAAGGCGGTGAACTTTGGGATTATTTATGGCATGGGACCACGCGCACTATCTCGTAATATTGATGTGTCGTTTCAAGAGGCAAAAGAATTTATTGAGCGGTATTTTGAGGTATTCCCTGCGGTTCGTGCGTATTTGGATGCGTCGTTGGAGACGGCAAAGGAGGCGGGGTATGCGGAGACGCTGTTTGGGCGACGACGTGAGCTGCCAGATCTGGATTCTGGCATGCAGATGCTTCGTGCGTCAGCGGAACGTATGGCGGTGAATATGCCGTTGCAAGGGGCGGCGGCGGATATGATCAAGATGGCGATGGTAGAGGCGCAGGCGTGGCTTATGGAGGAAGGCTACGGAGGAGATGCGCGGATGATTTTGCAGGTACACGATGAATTGGTGTTTGAAGTTAAGGATTCGTTGGTGGATACAGTTGCTAAGAAAATGAAGGCGGTTATGGAAGGTGTTGTGCAACTCCCTGTTCCGTTAACGGTGGATGTGGAGGTGGGGCAAGATTGGAAGGATATGCAACCATGGAATCAAACAGGCTCGTAAGAGCTTGTTTTGCTATGTGCTAGGTATCATTACCTACGATTGCAACGAACGTGACATAACTCTCGCTACCAGTCTGAACGATTCGGCGATCGCTGGACTTGTAATAATGGTTCCAAATATTGGTTCCTGCAATGAAATGAGTGCAACGTTGTCTCCCCAAATCAAGATGTCGGTTGCCATCTCTCCATATTCGGGTGGCAAGACGGTAAGATCATACAAACCCTTCAATTCTACCGATGTTGAACCCTCGGCAACTTCACGAGAGCTGGCGGTTACAATATCGTGCAGGATGGTCCCCTTTAACAGAAGGGATTTTTCAAACTCCGAAAAAAATGGTTTATCTAATTCAACCAGCCGTTTTGTAGAGCCAATAGCAAACAGCTCTTTTCCCACGGTTGACTGACGATAAATTTCTTTTACACTTTCCCATCCATCGTTAAATCGAATCTTTGGCTTATTTTTTTGCGTAACATGAAGTGCACGTAAGTCAGGAAGGACCCTTGTGAGCGCTTCCTTCTTTCTATTGAGCGTGTCCAGGAGCGCTTGCGGGTCGCGCGCAATGTAGGCGCGTTTGTGTCCCTCCAAATGTTCCTCTATCAAACCCATTCCAATTAAACTTTGTAGAACGTTGTAGGTATTTGTGCGTGCGATCCCTGTCCCTTTTGCAATTTGTGGTGGAGTGGATAGCCCTGATTCCAACAGGTACAGATAGAGCAAAATTTCTGTTTTGGTTAAATCAAGTTGCTTAAGTTCGTTTTGGATGTCCATATGTCAATATTATTTATACCATATTGTGCTTATCTGTCAAATCAATGCGTATATAGTATAGAATACGGATATATTAGGTATTGACAATAGTCGATTTTCGTGATATAACAGAACCAAGATCAGGAAGGCAGAAACGCAAGAGCCTGATTGAAACAAGAACGCAAATAAACCCGCCACGTTCTGTGGCAACGAGGAGAGCGTCATGAGCTACGTTATGAGCGAGAGCCGCAAGATCAAGTTCGAGCAGAAGGTGAATGAGACCCTGGAGCTTGCCAAGAAGAAGATCATCCGGCCCTGCGAGGCCACGGAGGGCGGGTTCGACGGGGCGATGGCGCGGATGGTGGAGCACGAGCTGCCCGAGTGCCATCACGGGGGCACGGGACAGTTTTGCGGGTGCGGATTCAATTGGGCCTACATAATCCATGCGCCCGTCCAGGTGTTGGGCGGCGGATGCTATGAGCATGTTCTGTCCAACATCCTTCATGGACTCCAGGCCATGGAGTGCGGGGTTATGAACCCCGCACTGCTGATCGAGGCGATGCGTCGCGACTATCGCCTGTATCGGTTCCTGGTGGCGTGCCGCGATCTGGCGATCAAGATCGGTGACCACCCCGTACTCGGGGGCCTTGGCCCCATCGTGGAGGCCGAGCTCATTGATGAGCTCATCCTCTGCCACTTCGAGTAAAACCTTCAACCCCGCCAAACGGCGGAACGTCTAAGGCCCCTTACCATCTGGTTTGGGGCTTTGGCTTTTATTAATGTCTTGTTTTGTGGGCAACAAAGAACCGGACAGCATGAAAGTCATACGTCGTTTGGATCTGTGGTAAAATCCCTTCACTATGGTACTCACTATTTACGGAGAAGACAGTTATCGCGCCAAGCAAAAGGTGGAGGAGATGGTGGCGCGATTTAAGGAGAAATACGATCCAAGCGCAATGAACATGGATCGTTTTAGTATCGGCGAGCACGAGGTGGGTGAGATTATGAGCGCGGTAGGTGCTCCGCCGTTTTTGGCAGAACGTAGAATGGTGATTATTGTTGGACTAGCACTGTCTATCACAAAGAAGGCAGACGCAGAGCTGTGGGCTAAACGACTTGCGGGCCGCGGAGAGGAGACGATTGTTATTTTATTGGATACGGGTGTTACAAAAGAGCGTGCAACAAAGAACAAACTTTACCTTGCACTCAAAGAGACAGGTGATCTGCATATGTTTCCGTTTGGAGAAATGACTTCATCGGAGGCACAAGGTTTTGTTGGATCGCTCATAGTGGCAAGATCTCAAGCCTGGCCATCGAATGCGGTGCAGGAGCTGATTGTTCGAGCAGATGGTGATACGTGGCGACTCGTGAATGCGTTCAATAAGGTTTCGGCAGCGGCAGGAACGAGTGCGGTAACAAAAGCACTTGTAGAGCAATATGTGGAGCCAACGTTTAACGATAAGTTGTTTGCATTTTTGGATGCTGTGCGAGAAGGTAAACAACAACAAGCCGTTCAATTACTATCTAACGAGTTGTCGCGCGGAACGGCGGCGGGTCAATTACTCATGATGTTGGAACGCGAGGTGCAATTACTTGTGGAACTACGAGCGTTTGCCATGGTGCACGGCCGCGGAAGCGAGCGGGATGCTGCGCGCGTGTTGGGACTGCACCCGTTCATTGTTAAAAAGACGTTGTCGCGCGCCATGCAGGTAGAGGCCGATGATTTAAAAATGATGGTAGACGCTGTTATGAAGGCGGAGTTGAGACTTAAGCGTGAATCCATGGGAGACGTAGACGTACTCAAACAACTCGTGATCGATCTCGTAGTCACCTAAACAAAAACAGCCCGAAGGCTGTTTTTTAGAATCCGTTATTTGATCTTTGCAATGAGCTTGCTGAGGCGAGAAATCTTTCGGCTTGCTGTGTTCTTTTTGATCACGTTCTTCTGTGCAGCTTTTGCAATAAGTTTCTGTGCAGCGATGAGCTCCTTGCGAGCGTCGTCGGCGGTACCGGCGGCTGCGGACTTGCGAACCATCTTGGTTGCAACGGTCATACCGTGCTTTACCATCTTGTTTCGTTGTGTGCGCTTAATAGTCTGACGAAGAGCTTTTTGTGCGGATGAAGTATTTGGCATAGGTGATAATAATGTGTAAACCCTCTGGTCGTGTCCATTGGGAATACTCAGGTTTTTTGTCGAGTGCCCGCAGGGTACCAATCAGAAGCGAATTTGTCAATACACTACGCTCGTAGCTTCCAACCTCGCTTAAAGAGTGTTAAAACAATCAGGAATAAGATAATCGTTCCGATGATTAATCCAATGATCCCCCCGAGGATATTACTCTCTGTAAACCCGATCATGGAGTAGCGTAGGCCGTCCACAAGATAGAAAAACGGGTTGAATCGCGCCACGGTCTGCATCCCAGCTGGCAGCATACCAATACTGCTAAAGACACCTCCAACGTAGAGAAGTGGTGTAATGACGAATGTCTGTAGGATACTGAGGTGTTCCATCTTTTCTGCCCAAAGGCCCACAATTAAACCCACGAGAGAAAATATTACTGATGTAATAATGGCAAAGAAGAAGAACAGACTAATGTGCGCTAACGTGGCACTGGTAAAGAACAGTGCGATCACATAGATTCCTGTTGCAACAATAACGGAACGAAGGACGGCACCAATAATGTAGCCGCTAATCATCTCAATGTAGGAGAGTGGCGAGGTGAGTGTCTCGTGGATTACGCGTGTCCAACGTTGGAAGAATAGCGATGTGGAGCTTTGACCAAGCGCGGACATCACCACGTTCATCATTAAAATACCGGGGAGGACAAAATCAATATAGCGAATATTTTCAAATAGGTTGATGTGGCTTCCAATAATCACGCCAAAAACGAGGATGTAGAGTGTGGCCGAGATCCAAGGAGCAATGAGTGTTTGAATCGGAATGCGGAAAAAACGTTGCGTCTCTCGTCGGACAACCGCTGTGAGTCGGATGATGTTCATATTAAAGTGCTGATCCCGTAAGAGTAAGATAGGTTTCCTCTAATGATCCGTTTTGTTTAAAGTCCTTCTTTTCTAGTTCGGTGAGAATAGCTCCGTTGTGCATGATTGCGACGCGAGAACAGAGGTGCTCAACTTCTTCCAAATAGTGTGACGTGAGGATGATAGTTTTTCCAGCCGTGTGGAGTTCTTGTAGGTACTTCCAAAGGGCGCGGCGTTGTTCTACGTCGATTCCTGCAGTTGGTTCGTCCAGGATCAAAATTTCTGGATCATGCATGAGCGCACGCGCAAGAATCGCACGACGTTTGAGCCCGCCCGACAGTGCTTGAAACGGCTTTTTGCGGTGTTCGCTGAGATCCATCATCTCTAACAACTCGTTTATACGTTTTGTACGTTCTGGCTTTTTCATTCCAAAGAAGCCACCCACAAAATCCATCGTCGTCTCAATCGAGACAAAGATGTCTGCATTAAACTCCTGCGGTGAGAGGCCAATGAGCGCACGGGTCTCTTGGTAGTCCTTTTGCACATCCTTTCCCATGACGTGGATTGTGCCCTCAGAAAATTTGGAAATGCCTGTAATGCAGTGAATCGTTGTGGTCTTCCCTGCTCCGTTGTGGCCTAATAGCCCAAAAAACTCGCCTTTTGGAACGGTCAAACTAATATTATTCACCGCGATAGACCCATTGTAGGATTTGGAAAAGTTTTTGATCTCTAACGCGTTCATAGTGTTGTATAAAGAAGTAACGGTGATAAAACAGACAATGAATCAAAATCAGCTATTTTGGGATTTGTGATCTGCGCAATTCTATCACAGAGAGCGGGCGGGTCTTTTACAAACTAAAAACCCGGAGTTTTCCGGATTTTGATCAGTTACTTTTTATGATGTGTATAGACGTATACGGCATTGATCACGATCGCCCAGAGGGAAACACCAAGCATTATTGCTTGGTAGGCTTCACCAAGCCCGCCATAGTACCCATGAACGAGAAGATTACTCCCGTTGTGAATAGCAAGAACATACCCCAACAACGATTGATAAATATGCGTTAAAAACCCGTTTTTGACGGAAGAAGCTCCCCTGTTGGTTATCTTGCTACCTATCCAAAAGAGATACGTTCCCAGTGTGAGCAGCGTAAAGAGGATTTCAAGGAGGCCGTTCATGCCAAAGGGAAGCAAACCGATAGTCGCGTCTGAAACAATCACGACGGCCATAACGGCAACAAGCACTAAAATCAGAAAGGCTCCGTAGATGATTGGTGAGAGGAATCGTTTGTTCATAAGGAGACGGTGATCTATTGTGATCGGGTACTGACGAGGATGATTTGTTTGGTATACCCTCCACGTGCTTCTTCTTTTTGAGCGCGGATGTTTTTCAATTCTTCCAGGTCTACGTGAAGTATAGCACAATACGCTCTTAGAACCTCTATAATGTCTGTAGCCTCTTCTGCGGAATGATTTTCTATAAACTCTCGCACTTCTTCATGGAGTTTTTGAACGAGCTTCTCCTGAAATTCTCTGGAATCCGCAATGCGCACTTCAGCGATGTCTCCATTCTGACGGATGATTTCTGGGATCCTGTCGCGTACAAGTTTGTTATGTTCCATAGACTATTCATTTCCATTGAGTTGTTTGAGTAGCGGATGATCTGGCATGATCCGTTGAATGATCTTTTTCTCATTTTTATACCATTCGGTGACGGCCTCCGTGTGCGTAAGACCTTCTCGTTCTCGTTGTCGCAAATAGGCAAATTTCTTTTGAAAGAATTCATGATGTCGTGCAAGCCGTTCTGGGTTAGCGAGCGTCCAGAGACCTTCTATGATGGCTGCCTCCTCCTTTCTTTGCAAAATCTCTGGATCCAGATAGCGATTATCAGAGATATCGAAATCGATTCCCTCTACCGTTACAGTCTGAGCTTGAAAGATCGCCTGCGCGAATTGCTGTATACGATCTACACGCGTGTGCTCGCAGAAAATAGTGATTGGCCCTGCGAGGTCATTCTTTTCAATAAGGGCTTTGGAGAAGACGAGGTTCTCAAGCGATGATAGTGATTTGTCCTCAAGTACTACATTCCACAAGGTTGTCTTGTCTTGCACTCCGGGTCGATTGATAAGGGACTGTAGATACGTTCCAATCACCTCTGCCTCTGTTCCCTTATATGGCGGCGTGCAACTGCTGGGGCCACCTGTTGGAATGATGGTTGCCGCTCGTGTAGCGCTTTGAGAAAAAATGGTATTAAACACCGTATGTAGGTATGTTGTGTAGTTGCCGTCGGTCGCAATGCTCTCCGGAATTCCATAGCCACAGATGAGGTAGGTGTTCATAGGATTATCAGCGATCGTGTAACGACATTATTGCAATAGCTTAACTTGATCCACCTTACTGGAAAGTTTTGTGTATTCCCCGCTCACGGTTTCCATAGCACTTTTGGCATTGGTGACGTGGCGATTAAGGACGCTTAACTTCTCTCCAAACTTTTCTGTTTCCTTTTGTACGCCTTTTAGAATTTCCCAAATTTGTTGCGCCTGTTCCTGTAACTTATTGCGCTCCATTCCCATCATAACTACATGTAAAAAATTAAAGAACGTGTTTGGACTGGTTACCATGACGTTACTTTGTTGCGCGTAGGTGTTGAGCTCCTCGTGCTGCATGGTCACCTCGTAGTAAACGGACTCAGACGGAATATAGATAACCGCAAAGTTAACCGTTCCCTCCTGCGGCAGGATGTACTTGGTGGAAATATCGCGAATGTGCTTGCGTACGGCATTTGTAAACTCTCTGTGCGCAAGCGACTCCTCTTTTTTATCGTCTGTTGCAATATAACGTTGGTACGCCTCCATGGGAAACTTTGAATCGATAGGAATAATACCGGCAGAAGTTTTAAGAATGGCATCCACTGTCTGCCCGTCTTTGAACTTGTATTGATGCACACACTGCTCTGACGAGAAGACTTGATTCAATGTGTCGTACAATAATTGCTCACCAAGGTTTCCGCGTAACTTTGGTGATTTGAGAAAGGCTTGAAAATCTGAGATAGATCGTCCGATTTCCTTCATACTCCCCATCTCTTGTTTAAGGGACCCGATGATCTTTGCCGCGTTGTCGAGTCGTTCATTAAGGGATTCTGTTGTCTTGTCTACGCTTTGCCGCATGCCCTGCATGTTCTGATCTACAAGCTTCTGAACTCCTTGAAGATTATCGTTGAGTTGTGAGATTAATTTGTCATTTTGAGAGACAAGTTGGAGCTCCTTCATCTCCTGAAGCTTTTTAAGAATAATAAAGGTGGCAATGGCGAGGCCAGTGAGCGCGATTAGTGATACAATGATGACGGTTGATTCCATAGTTGTTCAAGTATAGCACACGTAATAACGTTTTACGACACTTAGTGTGTTGTATGTTTAGGTGGGATGGACTAATCAATTAATACATAATTGTTTTACATGAAACATACAATGCATTTGGATGCACTTCCGTATAATCGAATTGTTTTTGGTACAAAGCGGATTGAAATGAGATTATTTGATGAAAAACGAGAACAGATTGGACCTGGGGATGAAATCGAATTTTTTTTAGCGGGTTCTGAGAATGAGAGCTTTGTTGCGACCGTGGAGAAGATCGACCGATACGGTACGTTTGAGGATTTACTTCAAGCGTATTCAAGAATTGAACTTGGATGCTCTGAGGAAGAATCAAGTAAAGTTATTTTGAAACTCTTGCGAAAGATTTACACAAAAAAGCAGGAGGCTCTAGCAGGTGTGGTGGCGATAAGAATCAAATTGTGATACATGTTTCATGTGAAACAATGCTCCGGTAGCTCAACGGATAGAGCAATTCCGTCCTAAGGAAGAGGTTGTAGGTTCAATTCCTACCCGGGGCACCAGTAAAACACTCTCGAAAGAGGGTGTTTTGCGTTATTTTAGAAAAAATGTTTCACGTGAAACAAAGAGCAAGACCTTGGGCGAAGGGCTGGACTCCTTCGCCGAACTCGCTCATCTTCGGACATGCGTGTTTTGAGAATTGCGCTCGGCACATTGCTTTAAATAATCCGCAAGGAGTCATCGCCGTACCAGTGTATTGCCTG